>JACQWK010000745.1 GCA_016209525.1 Verrucomicrobiota bacterium | reverse complement strand
TCCCAGGACTGTCTGGAGGAAAACTTTTCCGGTAGAAGGCATAACGCTGCCGGACCGATTGGATGTAGCGGCGCGTTCCTGGGAAATCCATCTGTGACAGGAACGCCGTGCTGTTGGTTTTCGCGGCTCCTGTCATCCAGCGCAGCACATGGGTTCTGCCGGCGTTGTAATCGGCCAACGCATAAGGCAAAGGGTCGTCCGCTCCAGGATAACGCCGCAGCAACTTGCCGAGGTACCAGGCTCCGGCGCGGATGTTGGCGTCTGGATCGAGGAGCTTGCGATGCGAATAAAAAGGGAGGCCTTCCGCTTGCGCCCATTCCTCCGCCGCCAGAGAACGAATCTGCATCAAGCCGATTTCCCCCGCCAGCCCGCGGGCCGCAGCATTGAACCGGCTTTCCTGCCAAATCACAGCCTTGACCAAGGCCGGATCGATGCCGTTATGACGGGCCTCCCTGCGAATGGAAGAGTCAAAACGATTGTCCCCGCGCTGACGAAACCACCACCGGAGGGCGGCCAGGTCGAACAGAATGATGGCGACCAAAAGCCAGAGCCATCGACGTTCCATGTTCAGGTTCAACTTACGAGCGTGTTTTTAGAGTAGGGCAGGCATCCTTGCCAGCCTCCGAATTCGCTTCGAAATCGTCCAAGGGAGCGGGCTGGAAGCCTGCCCTGCAATGGCGAAACAGCTTCTGAAACACGCGCGGGCAAGAATATCAACACCCTCGCCCTTGATAAACCGAAAACCCAAATCGCCGGCCCTGATGAGCGCGTCTTGACACCGCCACCGTGATGGGTAAGGACAGCGCGCCTGCGGTGTCCGCGCCGCGTTTAACGGCGCAACTGGAACACCTATGTTGGCAGCGGGATTCGAGTTCCGCTTGCTGCACGCGGGCGGGGACGCCGGAAGCCCGGCGTCCCTACCATTCGGCGGCAGGTTGCCGCCAACAACGGGCTGGTAGCCCGTGCCACCCATTTTCAAGACTCGCTTTGAGAGATTTGCGCCGACGCCGGGCGGCGAGACGCGCGCCCTCTACGGCAGGCGAGGCGCCTGCCGCTACGAACAGATTCGTGATGCGCGATGTCACCGACGCCATCCCTGACGCGTCTTTGGGTTCGGACGGGCGAATAAGGCTTTGCTAAGTTTTGACAGCGGTATAAATTCCGGCCCGACATGGAACGCACCATGCCTTCAGACCAGGACAAAACATCACCGGGCGAAGCCGGAACGCCGCGCGCGAGCGGCCGCGAGATTCTGGTCTATGTGGTGGATGACGAATCGATGATCGGCGAAGTGGTAGAGGTCATCCTCAAACTGAAGGGATTCCGGCCGAGGTTCTTCACGGACCCGGAACTCGCTTACGAGACGATCATGCACGAGGAGCCCAAGCCCGATCTTTTGCTGACGGATTTCCTCATGAGCCCCATCAACGGGATGGAATTGATCGAGCGCTGCAAACGGATCCAACCCGGACTCAAGACTATCCTTTACAGTGGCAACGTCGGGGAGGAGATCATGCAGTATTACGCGGCGAAACCGGATGGATTTATCAGCAAGCCGTTTCTTCCCAAGACGCTCGTCTCCGTTGTCAACTCGGTTTTGAAGGAGTAGTCCCCATGTCGTTGCGCGGGAAAAAGCTGGGGCTCCTCATCTCGACTCGGCCCGATCATCCCAACTTCGAACGCGGCCTTAAGCTGGCCGAAGCGGCCTTGTCGGCTGGGATTACCGTCTATCTTTATTGTATCGATGAAGCGGTTTTCGGTGTGGGAGACCCGCGCCTTCACGCTTTGGAGGCTCAGGGGCTTCATCTTTATGCGTGCGCTTTCGCGGCCCGTCGCCGGGAATTGCTGCTGGATGATCGCGTAACGTATGCCGGGCTTTCCGTGGTAAACGACATGATCTCCGCCACCGATCGGTTCGTCAGTTTCAATTAGGAATGATCCGCAGTGTCTTACTCATCGTGACAGGTGATCCTCGCACCAGCACCCGCCCCGCCGAAGCGGTTCGCATCGCGGCGGGCATTGGAGCCTGGAAGATGGCGGACGTTAGCATCTACTTCGCCGGGCCTGCAGTGCTGGGTCTGAGCGAAGCGGCGGAGGATTGGGGCGATGGCGAGCCGTATGCCGAGTATCTCCCGATCCTGGGTGGAATCGGCCGACCGGTCTATGTGGACAAAGGCAATCCGTTCTTGTCTGCGTTGGAAGAACCGGCCGTGGCTTGGCAGGAACTCACGGATGTGGAATTGGCCCAGTTGACTGCCCGGAGCGACTATGTTGCGCGTTTTGATTAGAAGCGTGTGACGCGGATTGATCGCGATATGCGCCGCCTCTTGCATATTCTCACGAAGCCGGATGACACGTTCGCTCAAGCGGTCATCGAGGCTCAACGCCAACTGCCTGACCACGCGGTCATGGTCGTGGACTTGGCAGCCTCCGAACCCGATTATGCGGCGCTCTTGGAAGAAATCTTCGCCGCGGATTCCGTTCAAGTGTGGTAGGAGCGTGTCTCAAGAGCAGGACAGGCATCAAAGTTGTCCATGGCGACGCTGACGGTTTACACTAAACCCAATTGCCCGCTGTGTGAGGAGGCTATGGAGGAGATCGAACGCGCACGCCGAGAGATTCCCTTCGAATTGGTTGAAGTGAATATTCTCGGCGATCCGGAGACCTACGAGCGTTACAGACAGGCCATCCCCGTCGTGACTCTGGATGGCGTGGAGATTTTTCGGTATCGCTTGTCGTGCGATGAATTGCTGAAGAAACTGACCGCCTAGAGTCTGTTTGAGAATCGTGTTTTGGGTAGCACAGGCTACCAGCCTGTTCCGTCCGGCAACCTGCCGGACGGAATGGGCGCGGCGTCGAGGAACAACCCTGGCGCGGGCTTGACTGAGACACCCGCTTCCAGCCCGGCAGGCTGGCAGCCTGCCGCAACAGGCCAGTGGCCTGTTCCACCCAAAAGGCATTTCCAAAACGCTCTCTAAGGCGCGAGGATCGCGCGGTAGAACTGCTGCGGCGAAGATTTTGTGTCGAGATCGTTGATTTCAAAAAAACCGTCCAACGAAATCACATTGGTCGCGATAGGAATCCATCGCACCAGATCGTTCGAGGTCTCCACGACGTAGGTTTGGCTCGGCGCGCCGGCAACGCGCATGCGCAAGATTCGATTGTCCGGGCCGAACGCCGTAGCCGTCAGAGCGGCCCGCGCGTGGACGGTCAGCATGATTTCCACCGACGCGCTGGCCGCGCCTCCAGTCGTAGCAAAGGACAGGCGCGCTTTGTGCCGGCCGGGAGCCAGTGTGCTCACGTTGGGATTGATGGAGATCGAGAGAAGGGCCGCCTGTCCGGCGGCGAGGCGTCCGCTCGTTGTGGAAAGAGTCAGCCAGGGTTGATCGGCGACCGCCGTCCATTCGAGGCTCGCATCGCTGGGATTTTCCAAAGCAATTTCGGCGCTGGCGGGCTGGAAGGGTCCGCCTAAAAAGCCTGCGAATTCGAAGCCTTCAGGCGGCGAGACCTTCAGCACGGCGGTCGGCGAAATGACCGCCAACGAAGCTCGACGCTCCGTGCTGCCCTTGCCGTTGGTCAAATTCTTGAACGCGATCAGGCTGCTGTAGGATCCATCCGGCAGCGCGTTCGCGCTGGAATTGATGGAAGCGGTCACCGTGGCGCTGTCTCCAGCCGTCAGCGTGCCTCGCCCCGGCGAGATGGCGATCCAGTCCTCGGCGCTTTCGACCGTCCAATCCAATGTCGCATCGCCTGAATTGAGGAGCGTGAAGATTTGCGTGGAAGGAATGAACGGACCGCCCGCAAAGCCGCTGGAGCTCAACCCGGCGGGAGGGGTGACCTCGAGGGCGGGGTTCGTTCCGTTGACGGCCAAGCTGACGGATCGGCTCGTGTTGCCGTTCCCATTGTTCAGATTCACGAATTCAAAGGTGTCGAGGTACGTGCCGGCTGGGAGAGTCTGCGCGGATGCAGCGATCGTCACGGTCACGTTGGTGTTTTGTCCAGGCAACAGCGTGCCGTTCATCGTGGAGATCGAGAGCCAGTTCTGGCCGTTCCTGACGGCCCAGTCCACGCTGGCTCGTGAAGTGTTCTGAACGGTGTAGGTTTGACTGGAGGGAGCAAACGGTCCGCCCACCGGACCCGAGGCGTTCAGCGCGAAAACCGGACTCACGGCAATCCCGCCCGCCGACAATGGAACGAACCGGAGAGCGAGGCTGTTTCGGAGCAGCGTGCTGCCGTCCAGCGAGTAGCGTTTGCCCACAAGCCCTGTCTCGTTCTCGATCCCGACCGTTGCGGTCCTCCCGGCGCCGCGGGTGCGGCTGGCCTGAACTTCGAGGTATTGGAACAGGATTTCGTTGGCGGATTCGGACAAAACGGCTTGGAACGTGAAGGAGTAGGTCGAACTCTGCCGGTGCGGCACGGTCACCCACGAGATGACCGTGCGCCGGTTCGGAGCGGAGCCGATGGTTCCGATTCGGACTTTGCCTCCGGAGGGAGGATTCAAATCATCCCACCAGGGACAAACAATCGCATTGGGAGCGCCGGCGCTGGGCAGATCCGTGTTCTCTGTGGTTTCGAGACGCTGATTGGCAAAAGCGACCAGCCCATTGGCGCCAACGTAGAGGCGGTCGTAATTCTGTCCGTAGTAGGTGAAATTGTAAGGCAAGGGCTGCGCCGCGCTCACTCCGTTATCGCTCAAACTCAGCGCGGTCATGGCGGAAGGATCGATCCAGTTGAAGGTCGTCGTCTGCATCTGGTAATTCGCCACGGCGGAGATCGTGCGGCTCTTGCGGCTCGTATTCCCTTCCGGATCCGTCACCGTCAAGGTGGCCTGGAAATTGCCCTCGCTGGCATACGGATGAACCGGGCTAGGTTCACTGCTCTTGGCCGTGCCGTCCCCGAAGTCCCATTCATAGTTCAAGTTTTCGCCGATGGAGGAGTTTCGGAAAACGACGCTCAAGGGCGGAGTTCCAGCCAGCGGGCTGGCGGTGAAATCCGCGGCCAATTTCGCCGTCAGCGCGCGTTCGAGATTGAGCCGTCCGCCGGTGACGCATTTTCCCGCCAGGCTCGGCAAGGGATCGGTCGTGGCCAGCACGCGGTCAATGATCTGCCGGTACGATTCCGCCGGATGTTGCGCCATCAGGAGCGCCATGGCGCCGGTCACGTGCGGGGCCGACATCGACGTGCCACTGATGTAGGTGTAGGCGGAATCGGAGGTGTTGAACGTGGAATAGATCGGCGCTCCCGGAGCCGCCAAGTCCACCGTCGTGGCGCCAAAATTTGAAAAGCTCGCCAAGGCGTCGGTCCGTGTCGTGGCTGCCACGGAAACGATGTTGTCCAAGTTGAACGCGGCCGGATAGTACGGATTCCTGTCGTTGTCGCTGGTCTCGTTCCCAGCGGCCGTGACGAAAATGATGCCGGCATCGCGCGCCCGGCGGATCGCGCTTTGCAGAAAGGAAGAATTTCCCGTGTCGCCCCAACTTGCGTTGATGATCCGGGCGCCTTCAGCGCGGGCATAGTCGATGCACTGAATCGCGTCGGAAGTCGATCCGTATCCGGAGGAGCTCAGGAACTTGCAGGCCATGATCTGGACTGCCCAGGCCACGCCCACGACTCCAGCGCGGTTGTTCCCGGTCGCGCCAATGATCCCCGCGACATGCGTGCCGTGGCCGTCCGAGTCGCTGGGATTCCCGGTGTTGTTGATGGAGTCGATGCCGTGCACATCATCCGCGAACCCGTTGCCATCGTCGTCGAGGCCGTTCGTGCGTTTGTCCCGCCCGGAGGAATCCAGTCCGCTCTCCCCTGGATTGACCCACATGTTGGCGGCCAGATCTTGGTGCGTGTAGCGCACGCCGCTGTCGATGACGGCGACAGCGATGTTGCCGGCCGAATTCAAGGCATCCCAACCGGACACGGCCCGGATGTCGGCTCCGGCTGTCCCGCCGTTTTGGCCGGTATTCCTCAAGTTCCAAAGTGTTCCGTCGGTGAAACGCGGATCATTCGGCGTCACGGCGGCCCTGAGCCAATAATCGGGTTCGGCTCGTTCCACCATCCCGCTCGCTTGATATTTTTGGAGGAGATCGCTGACCAAAGCCCCCGCAGGCAAATTGAGGACGTCCACGTTGCCGAAGCCTTTGAAGCGCCGCAAGACCTTGGTCCGGTGGCGTGAGTGAAGTTTTGCGATAGTGTCCGAGCTCAAGTTGTCCTTCAACTTGACCAGAATCCGGTCCGGGCGGAAACGTTGCTCGGCATCGGGAGCCGGAGATTGGGCGTTTGCCGCAAGTGTCCACCACGCTGCCAACGTGACAATCGTGCAGAGAGCCTGCGGCACTCTCCATGAATTGCCCCACCCCTGCCCCTCTTTGGAGGGGAACTTTGTTCGGCGGCAAGGTGCGGAACTCCCCACCTCGGAGGGGTACGTGGGTGGGTTCATGATGTCAAGGCGCTTCCGAGCGGCTTCGAGGACTACCAAGAACTTGGTATGGCAGGCCGGCAGGCGCGCTCTCTCCAAGCGATCATCCCACGCGCGCGGTTGCTTTTGAAACAGGCGGGTTGCTGTAAACCGCCGGCGGTCGCACAATTCTTCGGAATTCGGATATTGGAATTCGGCTTTCAAGAGCTGCTGGCAGTATAGCGAATTTCGGGCCAAATTTCTCGCGCCCTGCTGATCGCTGTTTGGATCAACCGGGGTGCATGACAGAATTCTTCGTAGCGCAGACTTGGAGTTTATCAGTATTGCCAGAAATCGTCGCAAGCCGCGAAGATTTATTGGTGGGGCGAAACTCCCGTCGAGCCCTGACTTCTTTGCCAGCAAGGATTCCAGGGCTCGACAGAGTCTCGCCC
>JACQWK010000729.1 GCA_016209525.1 Verrucomicrobiota bacterium | reverse complement strand
TGAGTTCAGAAGTTGTTGCACACCCCTCACCCGGCCTTCGGCCACCCTCTCCCCATCCGATGGGGAGAGGGACGGGGTGTGGGGCATGTTGCATGTCGAGTTGCTTATGAACTGTTTAACAGTAGCTATTGAAATCCTCGTCACGCCTGCCAACCGACCGCGGCCTTCCCTTGAGGGAACACCAACGGCTTGGCGTTCTTGACGTCGCAGAGAGCATCGGAGAGATCGGCGACATCCAGGCCGTCGATGATTCGGACCGACTGGCGCAGGATCGGTTCGTGATTGGCCACCAGCCATTGGACGACGCGCACCGCCTCCTTCAAATCCACAGTTGCGCAGAGATTCACGGAGCCAACCCTGTAAGTATTATTGACGGTTCGTTGACGGATGATCCCGGCTCCATCGTAACTGGAACCGGCAAAGTGCGCGCCGGCCGGGATGGCGAAATCGACGATCCCGCCGCTTGCCCCGCAGAGCAGGCCAAGCTGATCAACCCAGAACGGATTCCCGGAAAGGTCGAACAATTGGCGAAGGCCACCGACCTGACCTTCCTGGAGCACGCCCATCTGCTCGGCAAGAAACGGAAGGTATCGCTCCCAGCACGCCGACTCCATCTCCTGCGCGGGACTGAGCGCCAGGTGAACATATTTGGCGCCCATGGCGACAAGCCGCAGAACTTTGGGGTCATCGTGAGGCCGCCGGCCAATGACCCAGGTTTCGATCCCAAGTGAGCGGTAAATCCCAACAATTGCCAAGCCCGCTCCGCCCGTTGCTCCCGCAACGGCCACCTTTGGATGTGTGAGTTCGCCGCCAGCCCTCTCCAGCAAGGCTTCATGGATGAGATCTCCCAGGCTCTTGGCCTTGAGCAAGGCGAGGACGGGCTCGATGAATGCCCCAGCCCAAACCGGGAAATCGGGGCCAATGGGCACGTGTTGCAGGAGCCTGAAATCGATGTCCTTCTTTTCCAGCAAGCCGCCATCCGCTCCGCCGATGCCGGCTTCGACCCAAGGGGCCTGGCGTTTCGGCAATTTTCCAATCTTGAAATCCGGGGCGAGGAGGGCCTGAAGCGGCAGACCTCCGGTCTTGAAGAAGTACGGGGCGATGGGCGCGGCCATCATATCCGTTCGCTGGATCTTCTGCCCGGGGGGAGGCATGAAGCGCGGCCTCCGCACATCCTCGAAATAGTACTGGCCGACCTCGATCTCCTCAACCTTGTCTCCGATGATCTCGTCGGCGCGGACGAGGCTCTCGTGGCTGGTCACGAGGTCTTCTTGGCCGGGAGCCGGTTCCAGGAGCCAAACCCCATTCTTGACGGCGTCATCCGTGGGGCACTGCCCTTCCGCCACTGGACTGCATCTAACCGTGCAGCTATCCACTTTTTCCAGGCTGCGTTTGACCTTGACCAGTCCCGGCTTGCCGGGAACCGCACCAATACCCATGACCTCTTTGTTCATGTTCGTCCCTAATGCTTAAACAGACCCTTTTTTTGCGAACTGGGAGGAAGATAACCGGGCCGACTCCAGAGGGAAAGGCAAAAACCGGTTCGCTTCGGACGAATGCGCAGGACAGAATTCCTCGGCGCGTAGAGCCGACTTCAAGTCTGCCGTGTAGCAGAATTGCATTCTGCGGAGCTTCGGCCGCAAAGAGAGCTCACGGATTTTGCGACGCCCTACCGGTTTCAAATCGGCGATACTGATCGATTGAGAATCTGATGTCGGATTTCGGCCTTCGGATTTGTCTTGAAGATACTTTGCTGCGAGATTGTCAACAGCCCTGGGCAAGAATGCTGGCTTGCTATCAAATGAATACCTTGAACTTCCTTCGTGCCTTGTCCAATCCAGGAGAGACCGACGCAAACTCCAATCACAGACGCACTCGTTCCGACCGGCGGGGCGCCGGTCAGAACACGCGAGGACGCATGTGCTCCCCGATACCAACGGCCTACTCACCGCTCGGACGAGTCGCGGCGTTCACGATCCTGATAATTGGGCTTTGCATTGAACCCATCTATTCATCCGAACAGACCATCGCACCAAAGCCGGTGGCTTCTGTGGAAACAGGCGGCCTCGCGACGCTCGAAATCTCGTCCTCTGCAACCCCGCCGGAATGGGCGCTCTGGCAGCGGCATTTGCTCAAGGAACTTTACCCCGCCGCCCTCGAATTTGTGCGGAAATACACCCGCCGCGATGGAACGCTGATCTGGCGCAAGGAATGGCCCGGCATGGATGGCTCGGACGATGGTTACGAGAGCTTCTACAATTTCGCCCTCTACTACGCTCTCGGCGGTCCAGACGAGATGAATGAGTTGTCCCACAAGCTCTGGGATGCGGTCACGCGCCAGTTCACGCGCTACGGCCAAATCTACCATGAGTTCGATGCCTACTACGACTGGATGCACCACGGCGAGAGCTACGTCTATTTTTACTTCTTCGGCCTGGCCGACCCGGCGAATCGCAAGGATCAACAGCGCGCCAAACGCTTCGCCGGTCTTTACATGGGCGAAGATCGCGACGCGCCGAATTACGATTCCGGACTGAAATTGATTCGCTCGCCGATCACCGGCAGCCGGGGGCCGCGCTTCGTGAATTCGGCCGAGGATTGGGTCACCCACCGCGAGGTTTTGGCGGATTATCCGCTGCCTTACGACGATATTCCCAATGTCACCGAGAGCAAGGCGTGGATCGATGACGCCAAGTTCCCGTTCATTTTGCAGACCATGAATGAGCGGATGATGCGCGGCGATGTGCCCTTGAACCTGACCGCTTCGAGCATGGTCTTGCACGCCTTCATGTACGACGGCGATCCGAAATACGAGAGGTGGATTGAAGGGTACGTTTCCGCTTGGATGGAGCGAGTGCGCCAGAACAACGGAATCCTGCCGGACAACGTCGGCCTAGGCGGGAAGATCGGTGAGCACATGAACGGCAAGTGGTGGGGCGGTTACTACGGCTGGCGGTGGCCGCACGGTTTGTTCAATCAGATCGAATCGACTTTGATCGGCGCAGCGAACGCTTATCTCGCGACGGGCATTCCCAAATTTCTGGAACTGCCGAGATCGGTGATCAAACTCGTCCAGAGCAAAGGGCGGATGGAGAACGGCCAGTTTCGAGTCCCGAATCGATACGACGACCGTGGATGGTACGACTTGCGCCCAGTCCGGCCCGAGTATCTGATCCATCTCTGGTGCATTTCGCAAGACCCCCAGGACTACGACCGGATTGGCCAGATGGCGAACGTCTCTACCTGGGACAAACTTCAATACCGCAAAGGAAAGGGCGACTTCGGCCATGAAGGTCCGTGGCTGCGGTTCCTGGAGGCCAAATTTCCCAACTACCCGGAGGAGATTCTGAAGGCGACCTATGGCGAGACGTTGCGCCGGCTCCAGGTCATCCGCGCCGACAATTCAACCCCTGAGAAACGCAACGTGCATCACTGGCAGGAGAGAAATCCGGTCGTGCTCGAATCCCTCGTGCAGACCATGCTGGGCGGACCCAACCACATTTACCATGGCGGACTTCTGCACACTCGCCTGCGCTACTTCGACCCGGTCCGAAAGCGCCCCGGTATTCCACCGGACGTTGCGGCTCTGGTGGACCAAATCAAGCCCGATGGCTGCTCAGTCGTGTTGGTGAATCTCCATCCGAGCGAGGCGCGGTCCGTCATCGTGCAGGCGGGCGCATTCGGTGAACATCAATTCGTCAACGTGCGGAGTCCGGGCAGGAGTGTCGAAGTGAACCGGAGGTTTTTCGAAGTCCAGTTGCGGCCAGGAGCCGTCGGCCGGCTTGAGCTGACGATGAACCGTTACGTCAACCCGCCGAGCTACGCGCTGCCTTGGCGGGAGTGAGTCTGGCTTTGCTTTCCAGGTAGCGGTTCGGGAGAAAGGATGCGATTCTCAGTGGAGAAGGCAAACAAGAGGCTAATACTCCTTACTTGTCGCAACGCCTGGCACGGGCTTATCGTCCGACCATGGCCGGAAAGCCAAATCTTCCCCGTGGACGCCATGAAAAGGCTTGCTCTCAGGTGGGTCTGGGGTAGCCTCACGCTCGTTTCGTTAGAGGTCGCCAAAGCCAACGACGCCGTCGGCGTCAAGGCGAATTCCATTCAACCACTTGGAATCGCTGGCGATATTAGTCCGCCGCTGATTCAGGTTTATCCGCGGAGAATTAGTGTGCCGTTGGGTGGAAAATTACCCAACGTCCTTGAAGGAGTTACGGCAACCGATGACCGGGACGGAATTCTCACCGAGAAAGTCGCGGCGGTCGGAAGCGTGGATGTGACCCATAGCGGTTCGTATCCGATCAAGTACAGAGCCAACGATAGCGTCGGGAACAGCGCCGAGGAGAAAACACGCGTGTATTACGTGGGAAACGGCCTCTCCTTCACTGCAAATTTCAACAGCTTTGGTGAGTTGACGGAATTAGGCGGTAGGGTTCCGGGCGAGCAGCAGCTAAACCAAGTGCCGCTCGCGGAAATGTTCGATCGCTTCGTGGAGTTGGGCTTTAATTCGATCAGTTTCCATCCCGTCACGACGCTCGACGGCGAACTCGGATTCCCGGCGCCACGGGGGGTTAACTTAGTCGCCAAAGGTTACAAGGACGCCGCTCCACCGCCCTGGCCCGACGGACAGGATCGAATGCGTTGGGCCGTAGCTGAGGCCCACTTGCGAGGCCTGAAGGCGTTTGCGAATTTCCAAGCGTTCAGCCACGTGGCCCGAATGACGTCGCTGACCATTCCCGGAGCGCAACCGCTCAGTGACTCTGAAGTTGAAGCTCTGGCGGACCTGTTGGTGCGGCCAGCAGCACAAGGAGGCTACGGCTTTGATGGAATCTCTGGTGAAGTCCTTCCTGCCAGGTGGTTCCCCATCGTTCGGCGCGTGACAAGCGCGCATGGCGCCATTCATATGCACGACACCGACCGTGGCGAATTGGGCTCAGACCAAGCGTTGAACCATCCTCCGACTTTGATCTGGGAGACATTTCCGCAAACAGACGTCCTCTCGCTGGAAGACTACGAACTGCGTCGGGTCGGCCCCAATAGCCTCATCGTGGGCGTGAGTCGATATCTCAATCGAATACTCGCGATTCGGAGTTCGACCTTCGATTTCGCCTCGGCCGAAGAAACCGGCGGTTTTCCGGGCACTTACGGTCCAGAAACAGTCGGCAACATCTTTCTCTTCCGTCGAATTCAATCAGGTGTCGATTGGTTCACTCATTTTGTCACGTGGACTGACATTCCCGAGAAGATGACGGTCGGTCTCAAAAACATTCCAGTCACCCGCTTTGGTGAATTGAAGCGATGGCCCACCGACGAGGCGAACCAACTGGTGTTCAACCTCATCATCCATCTGGGACGCGGATCGCATTTTGAGGATCGATATGATGCGATCAACCGTTATGCCTTGGGGGCGCTCATTGAGGGAGCCACGGTCTCCGGTTTGAAGATCGAGGCGTCGCCGCAACCCATTTCTGGCGCCGCAGCTTATCTTTTGCTCACGACCGGCCAGGATGGGGAGGGCGCATTCTTCGATTTGCCGAACAGCTTGGACCTGCTTTACACCACAGCCGCTCCTGTTTTCTTAGTGACGTTAAATGGACTTCCAAACCAAGGCGGTTGGACTCGGCTGCGTGAAGCCTTCGGCCTAGGCAATGTGGAGTTCGACACGTTCTCGGACTCCGCCGGTTCGGCTGCGGCCGCGCCGATTCCACGGACTGTCAACTGGAAAGGAAGACCCGTGCGATACCTGGAACGAGATGCAATCGCGAGGAACGCCGAGGTGACGGCGATCGAATTGCCCGCCGACGGCACGGAGCTCAGTGCCAAGATCCTGCTTGAGGGCAAAGTCGGCTCGAAGCTCGGAGCTTTGATCACTCAAAAAGGGAATCGAGTCTTTATGAATGGGAGTCACTTGGATGCTGACGTTGCCTTCATTCTCTCGGATTTGCTGGGTCGGCCAGCGAGGCGGCAAGCACCAGGCGATTATTGGAGCACCGTTGGTCCGAACCTTTCCGCTTTTCTTGGCTATTCAGACCGTCAGCAGTTGGAGGTGTGCCTGCCGTTGAAGGACGGCACGCCAGTATCGGTATATCGGCGCACGGCTCAAGGAACGGTGTCCGAGGAAAGCCACACATATCAAGCGGCCGCGGGCTTCAAAACCGAGATCGGTCTTGGCGAAATCATTGTGGCCTCGGCTGAGCGCCAGGGCACTCAACCTGTCCTGAGTTCCCCCTTCTGGAACCAGTTTGGATTCGAGTTCAAGCTCAACGGCCCAACTGGCCGTGTTCACGCGATCGAAGCCACGTCGGATTTCAAAGAATGGATTACGATCCACGAGTTCTTCAAGGTGACAGGGCCAACGAACTTTGCCGATCGAAACGCCGATCAATTCCAGAGTCGCTTCTACCGAGCCAGATTAAGAGAATAGAGAGGTTATGAGCGCGCTCGCTTGTTCAAGGTCTGGTTCTCTCGTCATTTTCCTCACCGGGACTGTTCTCTGGATGTCATGCCTGGCCTCTCCTAGAGCCTCGGAACCGCCGCTGCTGAAAATCAGCAAGATCGAACGCTCTGGCCTGGACCGTCTCCAATTTGAGGTGACGACACCCTATCCGCACCGCCGCCACCGCGTGCAGACGACCGGCAATTTGGATCGCGCGCCTTGGCGAGAAGCGGCCGGCGTAACATTGTCGGTGGAGCGATCGAATGTGATGACATTCGCTGTCGCCAAGGCCGGAGTTTCTTCCGAGTTTTATCGAGTCGTTGCGCGGAGTCACGATTTGGGAGTCACGGGCAGCTATGAAGTGGCTTTCGATAAGAACTTCGATTTTGACCGGCTGGCCCGGGACGGCATCAAGCGGGTGAGCCTCTATTTCACCTGGAAAGAATTTGAGATTGGGGCGATGGACCCGAACGATCCCAGCGGTGCGAGCCTGGCGGAGGACCTGGACCCGATCATCCAAAAGCTCGGCTCGCTGGGTATGAAAACGTGTCTGATCTTTGAACTCACTGAGACCGATTGCGACGAAGCGGCTCCGCAAGCGTGCTGGCTGGAATATGGCATCCCGCGCGAACTGCTTTACGATCAAAACAACACCTTCCTTGGTTTCGACCACCCGCGGCTGTCGGACCGCTTAGAAAACTTCGCCGTCAAAGTGGCCCAGCGCTATCCTTCCAAGGTTGTGACCCACCTGTTTATCGGAAACGAGACCGACCAGTTCTTGCGCTTACATGGATATAAAGAGAGCTTCAAGGCTTTGCTTCGCAGATTGAATAAGGCGGTGTCGGGACTGCCCGACCACGCAAAATTCGGCACGATTTTCACTTACACGCCAGATTCCCTCAGCCCCAACTACAATGCCATGGCTCGGGAAGTTGCCCCGTTGGTTGAAGTGATGGCCTTCACCATCTACCCTTTCCTGTTCCACGCCGTGAACGATCAGAAAGTGGCCCCGGCCGCTTCCTTGATCAGCCAATGGTTCAGCTCGGCCGCCGAGGTGGCCGCGGGGAAGCCATTTGTCGTGACGGAAACAGCCCATCCTGCAAATGGCGACTTTGGAACCGCAACGGAGCAATTAGCGTATGTCCGGTTGCTTATCGACTACTTGAAGACCACTCCCGCCGAGATTGAATTCGTCAGTTGGTGGAGCATCGAGGACGCAGAAACGCACCCTTTCCGAGGATTTCGTCACACCGGCCTCTTCACCAACAATCTGCAAGAAGAACGACCTGCTTACCGACTCTGGACAGAGGCTTCTCAGTGATCGCCCGGGCGCGGGGCGATCGCAAAACTCGCTCTCCTTTAGGGTAGCACCAGGAGAACGACGAGCCCCGCCCCCGTGGTCAGGATCGTGATGGGGATTCCGAATCTGGCGTAGTCCCAGAAGCCCACTTCCACGTGGCCGCGCGCCGACTCGACGACGATGATGTTCGCGACGGAGCCAAGGATGGTCAGATTTCCGGCGAAGGTTGTCGCCAGGGCCAGCACCTTCCACATCAATTCGGGCTCCGCGAAATTGCCGATCCATTTTCCGGCGACCAGGACAAACGGCACGTTCGAAAAAATATTGGAACCGAGCGCGGAGAACCAGGCGAGATTCCAGGCCTGGCTGGCCGGACTTGCCCCAAAAATTCCCTGCAATCGTTGATAAATCTGATCGGGCAACCCCGTGCCGTTCAGTGCCTCGACCACGATGAACAGGGCGGCGAAGAAGACGAGCAAATGCCAATCGACCAGTTTCAACACTTCGTGCGTATCCCGGCGCGCCAACACCATGGTGAGCGCGCCCCCGGCCAGGGCGGTCCAAGCCAGATTGAAACCTGCGATGAAACCGACAAATACGAGCGCCAGCACGCCCATGGCGAGACCGACCAAGCGCCGGTTCAGCGGCCGCGCCGCGTCGGGCGGACGCTCGATGATCGCTGCTTGCAGTGTTTTGCGAAATCCGATGCTCAGCACGGCGTATTGGATCGCCAAACCAACGGCCGCCACCGGGAGCAGCGCCAGGGAGAAACGAACGAACGGCACGTGCGAAAGATGGCCGATGATCATGTTTTGCGGGTTCCCCACGAGCGTCGCCACGCTGCCCAGGTTCGCGCTCATCGAGAGAGCCAATAAGTAAGGAGGCAGAGGTAATTTCCCGCGTACCATCACGGTTACGACCAGTGGCGTGAGCATCAGGCAGACGGTGTCGTTGACCAAGAGCGCCGAAAGTATTCCTGACGTCAGGATGAGGTAAAGCAGCAAGGCTTGGGGCGTCTTGGCGACGCGAAGAATCCAGTCCGCCGCCCAGTCGAAAAAACCCGCAAGAAACAAATAAGCGGCGATCAGCATCATGCCGAGCAACAGAACAAGCGTGTCGTAATCGACGGCCCGATATGCTTGATCGGGGGTCAGGACGCCGGTCGCTACCATCAACACCGCGCCCAAAAGCGCGGCGGCTGGGCGGTTCAAGGGAAGAATCTTCAGCCGGCGTCCGCTAATGAGAACGTAGGTGAACGCAAAGATCAAGATGGCGAGGATTTCCTTCTTTTGATCCATGTCTTGTTCCGGTTTTGCCGGTGGAGTCTAGGAGGGAGTTCCGCCTTGCCAAGGGAAATAGGACGCTTGGCCCGAGCCTAGTGTGGTGACTTGCCGTCCGGCCGGTTGAAAAACAGCCCCGGAGGGGCGGCTAGAACGTAGTCCACGGCGTGAGCCTTGAGTATCGTGCGGTTCAAGGTATCCAGCCCCAGAGGGGCGCCAGATCCCTATGGAAACCAAAACGACTCCAAGCGGGCACAGGTGGGAATCCACCCACGTCACCCCGATCTGGGTTCTGTCGCCACCTCCGGGGCTTTCGGACTGTCGATGCCGTGGGCTCCCACAGCTCGCGCTGTGGGCTATTGTCCGACGCCACTCCGTGGCTAGTCGCGGATCCTGATTCGGACGTAGTTTCGCTCTGTTTCAGCCCGGTGTATTCCTCACACCAAATCCCACGGTTTCCGCGGCTGCCGGGCGAGCAGCGCGGAGGCTTCGGGATCGTCGAGGAATTGTTCCTTCTCCGGGTCCCAGCGGATTTTGCGCCCGCCAACTTTGTAGGAAATATTCCCCAAGTGCGGGACGATGGTCGATTTGTGTCCGATTTCCACCTCGGCTACAGGTCGTTGCCGCGAGCGCACGCAATCGATGAAATTGCGCACATGCAGGTCCGTGCAGTCGCGACCCACGACGGACTTGGGTTCGCCCGGGCTGCCGCGTCCGCCGAGGAAAATCTCGTAGCCGACGCGGTCGGAGAAGATTGTTCCCTTCGTGCCGTAGAAAGCCTCGCCGTGTGGACGGTCGTGAGCGCCTGAGGCATTGTATGGAACTCGTCCTCCCGGCAGGCGCGGTCCAGTGCCAAAACCGTTGAGTTGGATTCCTTCGTAGCTCAAGACCCAATTCTTATATTCGTAGGTGACGTGTAGGACATTTGGCGTATCGACAATGCTCTTCGGGCCATACAACCCTCCGACGCCCATTGCGGACAGCGGCCTATCATCGTGCATGACCTGATGGACGGAATCGAGGCGGTGGGCGCCGAAGTCGGTGATGAATCCGCCGGAATAGTCATAGAATCGGCGGTAAGTGCGGAAGCGGAGGGAATTGAACGGAACCTTGGGCGCCGGTCCAAGGTACATGTCCCAGTCCAATCCTTCCGGCGGCTCGGAGTCGGGCGGCGGTCCGCCCGCCGCGGTGTAAACCGTCGAATAATTGCAGACATGCACAAAATGCACCTCGCCGATTTGG
The DNA here is from genome assembly GCA_016209525.1 of Verrucomicrobiota bacterium. GTDB lineage: Bacteria > Verrucomicrobiota > Verrucomicrobiia > Limisphaerales > SIBE01 > VHCZ01. Next base: position 6,336 of record JACQWK010000729.1, on the reverse strand, counting down.
CCGCTTTGAATGATGTCCTCGATCTCCTTGTAGTGCGGGGCCGAGCGGTGCTGCATTCCAGTTTGGACAACGCGGTTGTAGCGCCGGGCCGCCTCGACTATGGCGCGGCCTTCGCGGATCGTGTGCCCGAGCGGTTTTTCCACATAGACATCCTTACCCGCCTGACAACCCAGAATCGTCGGGATGGCGTGCCAATGATCCGGCGTAGCGGCGATGATGGCATCGACTTCCTTCATTTCGAGAACTCTTCTGAAATCACGGAACGAGTGCGCCACGGGACCGGCCCACTGTTTGGCCGAGGCGGCGGAGGGATCGTAAACATCGCACACGGCGGCGAAGTCCACGTTGGGCGCCTCGCGCATTAGTCGGGCGAGCAACCGTCCGCGGCCCCCGCAACCGATGAGGCCGACGTTGACGCGATCGTTGGCTCCGATAACTCGATCCGCGGAGAAGGCGGACAGGGTGGAAACCGTGGCCGCTGCTTGGGCCACATGCTTCACGAAGGCGCGTCTTTTCATAGAGGTCCTGATTCGTTTTGGAACACTCAACTGCTATTCCAGCGAGGCCTCGACTCTCTCCTCGGGCCGCGGACCCAAGCTCCGTTGCATGACGGTTCGGGCGCACGCATTCCAGCGGAGGAGGGCATCGTCGTTGCCTTCGGGGCGGATCGCTTCGGCCTTCTCGTACCAGACCATCGCTTCCATCAGCCATTCGAACGCGTCATAGCCGGCGCCGGGCACGTTGAGATTCAACCGGGCCTTGGCCCGGCGTTCGCAAACAATGCCGTGATAATAGAATCGCTCGTAATCGCTTCGGAGCCGAGTCAAGACCTCCTGAGTTTGAGTGACGGCAGGGGTGTGGCCTTCGGCGAACCGGTCGGTCAGCGCAAGAAGAAGCAGCACCAAAGCTTGCTGGTTGTCAGGTTCCACCCGCAGGACGTCGCGGCAAATGCTCTCGGCCTCGGAAGGTTCGTTGAGCAGGCGGTACCGGACGGCCTTGTCCAGAGCGGCGGGGATGCCCTCTTTGGAGAGGGGCTTGAGTTCGAAGTGTGTGCTCTCTTTCATAAGATTGAGCGCCAAGCTCAAACCGGCTTCCGCCACCAGCCCGCCTCCGCGATTGCAGAGGGTCCGGGCAAAAATTTCAATCCCAAATATAACTGCACAGCAAGGCCTCAGTCTTGCCTGGCGTAGCGCAGATTTCTAATCGGCTGTATCGCCGAGTTGCACTCGGCTGGACGTTCGAGACCGAGGACGTGTTTGACAAGCGTGGCGTCGGCAGAATGCAATTCTGCGATATGGCAGATTGAAAATCTGCGCTACAAGGTTGCCAGCCTGTGACCGGGCCAGCGCGACAGGTTACCCACGCTACGCCTTGGGCCTCAGCCGCCGGAGCAGCTTTCCGAGCGGGTCGTAGACTTCATCGACGATTCGTTCTTTGAGCGGAATGATCGCGTTGTCTGTGATCTTGATTTCTTCGGGGCAGACATAGGTGCAGCACTTGGTGATGTTGCAGTAGCCGATTCCGAATTCCTTTTTTGCGGCTTCGAGGCGGTTGCCGGTATCCAGCGGGTGCATCTCCAAGCCCGCCAAGTGTGCCAGGAAGCGCGGCCCTATGAATTCCTCGTGCTTCCGATGCTCCCTCAGCACATGGCAAACGTCCTGGCAAAGAAAACATTCAATGCACTTGCGGAATTCCTGCACGCGGTCGATGTCCTGCTGCGCCATCCGCCAGGTGCCGTCCGGCGCATCGGCCATCCGCGGCGTGAGCTTGTGGATTTTCTTTTTCACCCGGAAATTCCAGGAGACATCCGTCACCAAATCCTTGAGGTGCGGGAACGTTTTCATCGGTTCGACCGTGACTGGCTGGTCCAAAGGGATGTCGCTTAAGCGCGTCATGCACATGAGCCGCGGCAGTCCGTTCACCTCGGCGGCGCAGGAGCCGCACTTGCCCGCCTTGCAATTCCAGCGGCAGGCCAAATCGTTGGCCTGTTTGGCTTGAATCTGGTGAATCGCGTCGAGCACGACCATGCCTTCGGCCACCTCCGCCGTGTAGTCGTGGAACTGTCCGGCGCGGACATCACCGCGCCAGATTCGGAAGGTAGCGGTTTTCATGGGTCACTTCATCTCGTCAATAATCCGCTTCAGCTCAGAGCGCATTTCCGGAATCGGTTCGCGCCGGACTTGCATCGTTCCATCCGGAGCCTTCCAAACCACAACGTTCACCTTGCCGGAGGCGGCATCCTTGTTGGGATAGTCGTCGCGGAAATGCGCGCCGCGGCTTTCTTTGCGTTCGAGGGCGGATCGCGTGATCGCTTCGGATACCGTCAACAGATTCGTCAGGTCGATCGCCGTGTGCCAGCCCGGGTTATATTCACGATTGCCGCGTACAGCGACCTGTTTGGCTCGCTCCGACAGCTTGTGGAGGCCGTCCAGCGCGCGCACCATCTCGTCCTCCCGGCGAACTATGCCGACCAAGTCCTGCATCATTTCCTGCAAGTCAAATTGGATCTGGTAGGGCCATTCCGCATTGGGCCCGGCTGAGGCCCCGTGGTCGAATGGCTCCAGAGCGCGCCGCGCCGCGGCCTCGATTTGCTCCGGATCGACCCTTCCCGCTTTGTTCGACCGGGCGAACTTCGCGGCGAACTCTCCGGCTCGTTTCCCGAAAACCAGAAGGTCCGAGAGCGAGTTCCCTCCCAAACGGTTGGCGCCATTGATTCCAGAAGCGCACTCACCCGCCGCGAATAATCCGGGCAAACGCGACATCTGCGTGTCCGCGTCCACGCGAATTCCGCCCATGGCGTAGTGCGTCGTCGGTCCCACCTCCATCGGCTCCCGCGTGATATCGATGTCCGCCAGTTGCTTGAACTGGTGATACATGCTGGGCAGTTTGCGTTTGATGTGTTCCGCGGCGTTGGGAATTTTCTTCTTGATCCAGGAAATGTCGAGATAGACGCCTCCGTGCGGACTGCCGCGTCCGGCCTTGATTTCGCGGACGATGCAGCGGGCCACATGGTCGCGCGTGAGCAATTCGGCCGGTCGCCGTGCGTTCCGATCCCCGGCGCAGTAACGCCAGCCTTCTTCTTCCGTGTCGGCAGTCTGGGCTTTGTAGAGATCGGGGATGTCGTCGAACATGAAGCGGCGGCCATCTTGGTTGAGAAGAATTCCACCTTCGCCGCGGACCCCTTCCGTGACCAGAATGCCGCAGACGCTCGGCGGCCAAACCATCCCGGTCGGATGGAACTGAAGGAACTCCATGTCGATCAATTCCGCGCCGGCATGGTAGGCCAGCGAATGGCCGTCGCCGGTCCCCTCCCAGCTATTGCTGGTAATCTTGTAGGCGCGGCCGATGCCGCCGGTCGCGAGCACCACGGCCTTGGCGCGAAAGATCTTGAACCGGCCCCGCTCGCGTTCGTATCCGAAAGCGCCGACCACCCTGTCGCCATCCTTCAAGAGCGTGAGGATCGTGCATTCCATGTGCACCTCCATGCCCTGGTGGATGCCATGGTCCTGCAGCGTGCGGATCATTTCCAGGCCCGTGCGGTCGCCGACGTGGGCCAACCGGGCGTATTTGTGCCCGCCAAAATTCCTCTGCAAGATGCGGCCATCTTTGGTGCGGTCGAACACCGCGCCCCAAGCTTCCAGCTCGCGCACACGGTCGGGAGCTTCTTTGGCGTGCAATTCGGCCATGCGCCAGTTATTGACGTACTGTCCGCCGCGCATGGTGTCGGCAAAGTGGACTTTCCAATTGTCGCGTTCGTCCACATTGGCCAAGGCCGCGGCAATTCCGCCTTCGGCCATGACCGTGTGAGCCTTCCCGAGGAGCGATTTGCAGACGATGCCGACCGACACGCCGGCCGCGGACGCTTCGATGGCCGCGCGCAAGCCCGCTCCCCCCGCCCCGATGACCAGCACGTCATGCTCGTGTGTTTGGTATTCAGGCATGTGTTCAGAGAGCGACTTCGCTGATTGGCAGGATCTCAGGTCCAATGACGAATGCCGAATGACCAATGACGAAAGAATGACGAAGACCTAATTTCGAACGATCTCCAATCCGGCGAGCCGTCGGTCCGGCTTTCGGCATTCGACCTTCGTTCGTCATTGGTCATTCGACACTCGTCATTCCGGTGCTGGTGCGCGGCGCCGCTGGAACAGCTTCAAATGATTCGCAGATCCCTCCACACTCCCATCGCGCACATCCTCACGTAGAGGTCCGAGAATCCGACCCAAAACAAGCTCATCCAGGCCCAGAGCATATGGCGGCGATTTAGGCAACTCACGCACGAATAGGTTTTCTGGCAGAGCGGCGCGCGGGAAAGCTGGTCGCCAAATCCGCCGACCAAATGCCGCAGCGAATGGCAGCCGAACGTGTAACCGCCGAGCAAAAAAACGTTCACGGCGAGGATGACCGTCCCCACTCCGATGCGGAACGTCACCCTCTCCGTCGCCGGATCGGCAAACCACATGGCCTTCCAGACATCATGCGAAAGAATGAGAATGAACATCAGGGCGAGATAGAGGAAATAGCGGTGGATGTTCTGCAGGATCAGTGGAAGCGAATGTTCGCCGAGATATTCCTGGCGCGGTTCGCCGACCGTGCAGGCCGGCGGATCGCCCCAGAACGATTTGTAATAAGCGCCCCGGTAATAGTAGCACGTCACCCGGAAGCCGCCGGGAGCCCAGAGGATGAGCAAGGCTGGTGAAAAGAGGAGCCATTGTGGCCACCAACTCGGCTTCGGCCCGAACCAACTGTGAGGAGAATCGCCAAACAACTCCGGCGAATAAAACGGCGACAGATAAGGCCCCCAAGCATAGTGCTCGCCCTGAAAAGCCGCCCACGTCGAATAAACAATAAACGTCGTAAGCCCCAGGAACACGAGCAACGGCTGAAGCCACCAAGCATCTCGCCGCATGGTTCGCCCAAACGCGCGCTGGGGCACGGTTACGATGGGGTGGGACATATCAATCTGGGCAAGGGTTCATGCCCCCTCGCTGCCCCTATCCTCGCGCCGATGAGAGCGAAGACGGTGCCCGGGGCAGAGGGAGGAATCAAGGGCATGGAGTAAATCTACAAAACATCAAATTCACGAAGCAAGCATGGATTGACGCGATGCAAACAAAATTTAGCTGGAGCAAAATGAGAAACGAAAATGAAGCCTGTTCGCTGAGCTTATAGCAGGACGATGGGGCGCAATCAACGTATCGAGTCAGGTCTTCGGTTTGCGCGTCTCGATGGCGTAACAGATCAGGTAGGAAACGCCGACCGCCATGGGAATCGCGCCGACGGAAGGATGGAGGTCCAGACTCTTCTGCAACGAGAGAAAGATGGGAGTTCCCACACCGATGGCCAGCCAAAACACACCCGCTTTCAGGCCTTTGATCGGCGAGCGCCGTTTACTGCGACCGGTAATGCCGGTCGTAGAGCAAAGCGGCTTGCGTGCGCGTGTTGACGCCGAGCTTTTCGAAAACGCGATCCAGATAATTCCGGACGGTTTTGGTCTGCAGGTTGAGCACGGACGCGACTTCCTTGTCCGTCTGGCCGGCGGCCACGGCTTGCAAGACGCGAAGTTCCTGAGCCGACAACGACTCCAGCGCCTTCTGCGGCAGCGGCGAGGTTTGGTGCAACCCCGCCACCGCATGGCGCGCCGCGACGGGATCGAAAATGACTCCGTCGTGCATGACTTTGTAAATGGCCGAGATGATGTCGCGCGGTTCGTTGTCCTTGAGGAGATAGCCGTCACCGCCTGCTTGCATGGCCGAGAGCACGAGCGCATTGTCCGCGAACGAGGTCAGGAAAAGCACGCGCGGCGCGCCGCGCGCAGCCTTCAAGTCCCGGCAAACGTCCAGGCCGCTGCGATCCGGCAAGCGGACATCCAGCAGCAACACGTCCGGCTGAAGGTCTCGCACGGCGATCATCGTCTCGGCCGCGTTGGCCGCCTCGCCGACGACCACGATGTTGGGATCGACTTCCGTGATCGTAGCGCGCAACCCGGCGCGGACGACCGGGTGATCATCGGCCACCAACACCCGAATGATGGATTCTTCACACATGACGATGCATGCTAATGAGAATTCTCCTTCTTGAGTAGGGGTAAATACCCCTGACCGGTCAGAGGTATTTGACGTGCAAAATCGGGACCTTCCAGGGGGCGCATCTCCAAATGAGGACGGGAGTTGGTGCCGTCGTAGCGCAGATTTCCAATCTGCCGTATCGCAGAATTGTATTCCGCGGTGCTCCGGCCTGGTCGAGCACGCCGAAATCTTCTGCTGCCCAGCCGATTTCAAATCGGCGATCCGGCGCAGCGCGGCGAAGCCGCAACCAAACTGGGTGGGGCGAGAC
>JACQWK010000728.1 GCA_016209525.1 Verrucomicrobiota bacterium | reverse complement strand
GCGCCCCGCCAATAGTGTTCGGCATAAAAAGCGCTCTGGACATTTTCCTCTCTCTCCCCGCGAGGAACGAGTGGGGAGAGAGCCGGAGAGAGGGGAAAAGGATAAGAAAACCGCCTCCTCTCCCCGGCCCTCTCCTCCTTTTTGGGGAGGAGAGGGAGAAGACACACGGTTCCACGCGCAAAGCAAATTGTTTGCCGAACAGAATTGGCGCCCCGCGTGCCTTGATCGGCGCCCTCGCCGGTCACCCTCTCTCGCTCAAAGAACGCATGGATTGATCACTGAATTCATCAAGGTTCCGGCCGGCGAGGCGCCGGTTGGAACACGCGGCGGCGCGTGTGCTCCCCCTGCCTCCCTGAATCACCACGACCTAAAACAGGTCGCCTTGCGACAGCACCACGAGCCTGGCCCGGGGCGACGGTCCGCCGCTTGGGTCGCACGAGAATTGAACCTGGTTCGGTCCCCGGCGAAGCTCCGGCGTCGGTTCAAGCGCTTTCACTTTGGCCAGGGCTTCGCCTTTCGGCCCGTACAGAGTGCAGTCGCTTGGTCCTTCGAATTCCACAAAACCGCCGGCGGGAATTTCGACGAGCAGAACCAGCGTTCTGCCGTTCAAAGTCACGGCCGGATTTCGGACGACACACGGAACCATGCGGAGCGCTTTCACGGTCCCGATCGCGCAACGCGTTTCCCGGCCTGGCGGAAGGTTGTTGTACCAAAGACTGACCGACTCGATCCGGCCGAAATCGATCGTTTCCCGATAAACGTTGTAAAGCGACTTGCCGTCGTTCCAGACATAATCGCTCCAGCGCGCCGACTCCGTCTCCACCAACGTGACGATGCGCCGGCCGCTAAAGTCCACGTTCAGGTAACGATCCGCGGCGGCGCCGAAAGAAAGATGCCGGGGACTCTCCAAACGGACGGCAATGATCTCACCCAACGCGTCGCCTTCCACCGTCAGGCCGAGCGCCTCGTGATTCTTGAGATTGAGCACGGGTTCAAACTTGCGGTCAAAGCGGGCCCAAGCCGCGAGGCGCGGGACTTTTCCGGAGTTGGCAGCCACCATGAGAACGGACGGTTTGTCAGCCGTGGACTGTGGAATGGGTTTGAGTGAAGCCGTGACGCCTTCCGCCGCGCGACTCGTCTTGGAGAATGTTTCGAAAGAAGAAGGGCCGGCCAGAATGATATTCTCAGGGTCGTCGTAGGAGGTCGTGGACATGAGAGCTTCGAGGCGGAATCGGAGCGGTTGCGCATCGAATGTGTTCTCCACTTTCCATGAGAGAGTCCATGGTTCCGCCGCGGACACGGTATGCGCATCCGCGCGGGCAGGCCGGAGGCGCCATGTTCCCGCCGAATCACGAACCAGCGAGAATTCACGGCCGGGTTTCCTCAGCTCTGCGCGGGCGGCGTCGGTGAAGGACCCGCCGCGCCGGAGTTCCTCACAATGCCGCAGGATGTCCACGGCCCGGCGGAAGAGCGGGACATCCTTCAATCGTTGCGAGTCGATGGCCCCGGTTAACGAAATCCCCGCGTCCCAGCCAATGAGTTTGGCTCCGAGATACTCGATCACGTCGGGGTAAGTGGGTTCGATTTGCGGCGGATTGAACGACTGGAAATTCCACCAGCCTAAGTGGAGTGGCAGCAGCAGCCCCCCGTTGACCGATTCGGCGTGGAGGTCAATGAACCGTTTGTGGCCGCGTTGCGGGTAGTCCCAGGCCTGCCAGCGGGTGCGATATTGCCAGAAGTGATGCCACATGGCGCTCATTTCCATTCCGACCGGTTTCCGCAAGTGCCGCTGAATCTCGAAGACGAACTTGTCGGCCCAATACCAACATTCGTCCGCGCCCCGGAGAATTGAACTGCCATCAATGGCGTCGAGATAGATGCCGTCGAAGCCGCACGCATTCACGAGCTCTGCGTGATTGCGTGCAATCTCTTCGAAAAGCGATGATTCGACGTCCGGTACGAACAAGCCAAAGCATTCCTTGAGTTGGCGGGCCTTGGTTCCCTTTTCGTGGGACGCCGCCTGGGTGCCAAACACGCCTCGTTTCAATCCGCCAAAACGCCACGGCGGCTCTTGAGACACGGTTCCGAATGCGACGAGCTCGTCATCCAGGTGAAGCACGACGCTGTTGTGTTCGAAAAAGCCGGTCACGGTGCTCAGGCCTTTGGTCGATTCGTTGACCACAAGTTCCGTCGCGTCGGGAGAGACCGCCGCGGCAAGGCTGAAAGTTCGAAAGGCATCCAGCCGCTTGTCCGGGACCGGACTCACATACTTCGATTGCTTGTCGATGAAGAATCCGTAGGTGTGAAAAATCGATCCAATGCCGGCGTCGTGCAGCCGCTGCACGAGTCGCTGGAAGGTCACCCATCCGTCTGGCCACTTCTTTCGATTCAACTCAAAATCCCCGAACCGGAAGAAAGCCGATCCGCCATGATGATCGATCTGGGTCACTCCGAGACTCCGCGCCATAGCGATCCACTGGTCCACGGTCGATTCGGTCAGGGAGCCGAAATTGAACAGATACGAGCCGTGGTTGAACGGAACCTCGCGCGCCCAGGGACCGGCCACCGGGCAACGCGGCATCTCATCCGCGTCCGTCAAGACTTCTTTCAGCGCCGGCAACATCATTTCCATGGGCACGGCGACGATCGCTGCCTTGGCTCCGGCCAAGCCAAACTTCCGGTGGGACGACGCGCGGAGGTCCCGCTGGAGTGCCGGCAGTGCGTCCACCCTCGTGATCAGATTCAGCGAGAACGCGCACGCGCCAAATGGCTCGCCGGGCCGCCCATCGAGAGTCAGAGGCACGTTCAAAAAGACGAGCGAATCGGCCTCCGCGCCGGTGACGGATTCTACCGTCAGTCGGATATACGAGTCGCGCGATTGCGTCCGCAGAACCGCCTTCGCGCCGGACGAGCCGAAAGCGAGCGTCAAGCGGTCTTCGGTCAATGAAACGGAGGTTGCCGGCTGATCCAATCCTTTCGCGCGCACCCAGGCGCAAACCGAAGGCGCATCGCGGCGCAGGTAATTGTTGCCCGTGGCTCGGTCGGTGAACTCCAGGTTGGTTCCGTTTGTGCCGATGCTGTATCGCACATGCGCGTTCTGAAGGACGATTGCGTCCGGGTGCGCTGCCAAAAGAGACGCGGTGAGGAAGACACTTCCAAGACCAGCCCCTGCTTTGCGAAGGATGCACCCGAGGCGGCAATGAAGTTGTTGAATCTTCATGGGACAAAATTCACGCTCTCGCATCGAAACAAATCCAGGCCGATGCCTCTCCACGAATTCTGGAAGTAATCGAACGGTTCAGCCGCGGTGAGGAAGTGAACGCTCGCGATCACGAGCACCGGCGTCGCCAGAGGCCTCGCTCCACCGGAAAGAAGTCCCTCGGTCCGTATCACGGAGTGAGTTTTCCACCGCCCCGCAAGAATCACCAGCGCAAATCCAGCCTCAGAGATCCTGATCCCTTGCCTTGGACTGTGAGCTGTCATCGAAATGGATTGATTCCAAACGTGAATGGCGTACATGAAATTTGTTCCGTACGGAACAAATTTCATGTACGCGGGTCGGCCGGTCGGACTCGATAGAATTCCTCCGAATCAGGTCTTCTGAGCCTCGTCCACACCCAAGGCGCATCTTGATACTGCCACCGTTGTTTTCTCCCTCTCCCACGACGTAGGAGTGGGAGAGGGTCGGGGAGAGGGTAACCTTGTGTGGTGACCGTAGCCAGTCCAGCTTGGATGAAAGCTCCTCCTCTCCCCGGCCCTCTCCTCCACTTCGTGGAGGAGATGGAGTTACGCCGTTGAAGAATCGGTGGCAGTGTCCAGATGCGCCCCCACACGCGCCGCCGGGTCTGAGCTATTCAACGAATCCTGCGGTTGAATTCATGGATCGGCGTCGCCGTCCTGCCGCAATTCTCATTTTGGCAGCAGGTGCGGTTCGTGACCGTAAGGCGGACAATCCTGTCCGCACAGTTTCGGGGACTTTGCGGACAGGAATATCCGCCTTACGGCCAAAATGAGAATTGCTGGCGGTCGTGAAAGCCCCATTGCGAACAGTGCTCGGTCTTTGCTATGAACTACCACCAACGCAGCGCGGCAAACCGCAATCAAGGTAGTCAGTAGTCAGTAATCAGTAGTCAGTAGTCAGTAATCAGTAGTCAGTGATCAGTGATCAGAGAAATTTGCGCAGGAAAACGAACCTTTCATGGATAGCAGTATGAAGGCCCCGTATCATAACTTCGCGCTTTGGGTGGCAACCCTCCTCGCTCTTATTCCGAAATCGGTCCAGCTCGAGTCGGAAGAGGTTCAGCCCTCGGCCCGAGAATCATCATCCACCGAACAGTCAAAGTTGGCCTCTCGGCCCGCGAACCCGAAGGAAACCAGCTACTCGGATCGCACCGATTCGGTGGAACAAAAACTCCGCCAGTTGGAAGCCGCCTATCGGCAGCGCGATTTCCGTCTGGCGCGCGCACTGACCGATTCGATCCGGCAAACACTCCAGTTTGAAGAACAACAAGAATCCTCGATTGGCTCGCCCATGCTCGCCGCGGAATCGTTTGTTCCCGTGTCCGAGCTGCCCGCAACCTGGCGCGATTGGGCGCGCGGTTGGGCCTATGCCAAGGTGCTGGCGCTGGACGAAACCATTGGCGAAGAGCGCGCAGGCGAACCGGTGGAATTGGTGGCCGCATTTCGCGCGGATCAGGTCGCTTCCCTGGCTCGGGAAGTGCGGGTTGCGCGCGTCGATGGTTCCGTGCCACGCGAAGTTCGCAGTCAAGTGACGGAAGAAGTCCGCCGTGGACCCGAACGCCATGGCCGCCTAACTTTGTTGGCCGATTCACCATCGCGCCAACGCACCTACTGGCTGGTCTTCTTTGGCAATCCCGACGCTGAACTGCCCGACTATCAAACGGACTTGAAGGTGACCGGCGAGGGAGTTGGACTGGATTTCGAAAATGAGTATTTCCGTGGATCGCTCTCGAAACAGATGGGGCAATTGGAGCGCCTGGTCTATAAGCGCGAACATGGCCAAGAACTGTTCTCAGGCGGCGAAGGCCACGGCGAACCGCCGGGCATCGACTGGGCCCACGACTATGTGACCTCCGGCAACTTTCAAAAACTCCGAATCACCAATTGGCCCGTGTGTCCTGATTTCGAGGTGCTGCGCGGTCCACTGTCCCTGACGGTTCGACGATGGGGCTTTCCTTATTCGCCGATCCATCCCGTGTTCACGCCGTCGCGCATGAACATTTTCGTCGAGTATCGTTTTTATGCGGGCACACCCTGGTTCATC
>JACQWK010000727.1 GCA_016209525.1 Verrucomicrobiota bacterium | reverse complement strand
CTCTCCACTCATCACTCTCCACTCTCCACTCTTCACTGCCCTCAGCAAATCCTCAATCAGCACCTTGGGGTGAACCTTCTCTTGAATGTACAGCGGCGGGGCGTGGACGACGAGGTCGCTCCAGTCCTGCTCATCCTTCCCGCGCCACACAAGCTGGGGATCGAGGTCGCGGTTACGCCGCTCGTAAGCCAGGCGGATGGGGCCGGCCTCGTCCTGCTTGAGCACGGATTGGTGCTCGGCGGTGGGGATGTTCCTCCGCTTGGCGTCGTCGTGCTTCAGCGTTTCGACGGATTTGAGCGTGGCGGGCTTTTTGGCCATGATTATTTCCTGGGTGGCAGGACTTCGCGCACGGCGTCGGCAAGCTGTTTCGCGCTGGGCAACTGGCCTTTGAATTGGGCCGGCAGTCTGGGTTGAAGCTGGTATTCGGCGACGCCAATGGGATTGTTTTTCGTCTTGAGAGCGAACTCGACTTCCACGTCATCTTTTTCCGCACAAAGGATGATGCCGATGGACGGCTGGTCTTCCGGGGCGCGTTCCTTTTCGTTCAGCAGGTTCAAATAAAAATCCATCTTGCCCGCGTGCTCCGGCTCGAACGGGCCGATTTTCAGATCGAAGGCCACGAGCGCCTTGAGGAAGCGGTGGTAGAAGAGCAAGTCCACGAAGTATTCCTTGCGGCCCAGCACGAGGCGGTATTGCCGACCGACGAAGCAGAAGCCGTAGCCGAGTTCCAGAATGAACTGCTGCAAGCGCGCGATGAGGCGGTCTTCCAGCTCGCGCTCCTTCATGGCGCGGCCAATGCCGAGGAACTCGAGGCAGTAACGGCTCTTCATCATCTCGTCGGCCTGCTCGGCGAAATGCTCCGGCAGGGCGAGGGCGAAGTTGTGGGTCTTCTTTTCCTTCACGGCGCGTTCGTAGGCACCGGCTTTGATCTGGTTGAGCAGCACGCTGCGGCTCCAGCCGAGTTGGGCGGTGGCGCGGAGGTAGTAGAGGCGGGCGGCGGGGGCGGAGAGTTTCTTCATCAACTCGACGTGATGCCCCCAAGGCACCAGCGACACCAATTCTCTCACAGCATGTGAGAGAGTTTCTGGAACAGGCTGTGCCAGAATCTGTCCAGCGGTCTTTCCACCACTTTCTTGAACAAGCTGTTCAAGAAATGGCTTTCCGACGTGTCGCTTAAATTCTTGAACAGCTTGTTCAAGAAACTCCGGGGTCGAATGCTCGGCGTAGAGCTGGCGCATCAACCAGACGCTATTGTCCGAAAACCCCTTCATGTCGGGAAACTCGGCCCGCAGGTCGGCGGCGAGGCGTTCCACCACGGCATCGCCCCACCCGGCGGTCTGCTGTTTCTCCACGATGCCGCGTCCAATGTCCCAGTAGAGCAGGATGAGGTCGCGGTTCACCGCACGGGCCGCGGACGTGCGGGCATGAATCACGCGCTCTTTCACAGCGGCGAGGAAGGCGGCGTAGTCGGGCGAGGTGGGCGCGGGTTTCATGGCTGGAGGACGGATTGGAGCATCTTGTCGAAGTGCCCCGCCACCTTCGCCGCGAAGTCGGACTCGATTTCATAGATTTCGCAGAACTCGGCGAAGGCCCAGCGGCCATGCGTGCCGAGGTGGTTCACGCCGGGCACCCAGTAGGTTTTCATGGTGGACGCTTTCTCCTTCGCGTCCTCGCGGCGGTAGCCTTTGATCTCGACGATGAGATGCAGGAGGTCCGGCAAACCGTCCGGGCGCGGCGGATGGCCGTCATCCACGAGGACGATGAAGTCGGGTAGGTATTTCCGCATCTCGGAGGCGTAGCGATAGGGCACTTCCAGACCGAGGTTGTGGTTCTTCACGTAGGCGACGACTTTCGGATGCGATTCGGCGACGCGGCAAAATTCGGCCTCCCAATCGCTGTCGAGCACGACCCAGTTGATGTGGCACTTGGGCGGCGGCCCCTTGGTGTCCCAGCGGTCGGTCTTGGAGGTGTTGAAACGGACGTGATTGGTGGAGCCGGTGGGATTGTAGGGATCGAGCAGGGCTTTGATTGGACGCTCGCCGACGAAGGCCCTGGTAATGCCGTGCGTGATGCGCTCACATGCCATATCGGCGAGTTCCTGATACATGAGCAACGCCGGGTAGGTGCTGCCCTTGCACCGGAGACAGGTGTCGAGCCATTGCTTGGTGACGCGCTTGAGCTGGCCGAACAGGTGGAGCGGCGGCGGCTCACCCGGATCGCGGAACTTCGTGTAGAGCAGGCGATGGGTGACGTTGAACAGCAGGCTGGAGGGGCGCATGTCGTGCAGATGCTCCAGATTGAGGTTCGCCGTTTGGCCGATGATGCCTGAAACCTCCGTGATGGAGGGGCCGACGAGTTCGGGGGTGAGGACGAGAATGGAGTCATCGTCGAATTTCGCTTCGATGCGTTCCTCGGGGAGTTCCACGCGGTAGCCCTCAACGCGGGGGAAGCGTATCTCCAGGTGGTCACGCTCTGGGCGCATGGCTTTGACTTGCACGGTGGGACGTGGCGGCTTCGGCGGAGCGATGACCGGCTTGGCCGTGAAGTCGAAGGGAATGCCAAGCACATCGGCATATTCGACGTTGAAAAGATTCTCGTCGTTCAGGTCGTAGGACAGGCGGCGCAACGCCCGGCCAATGACCTGTTCGCAGAGAAGCTGGGTGCCAAAAGCGCGGACACCGAGGACGTGGGTGACGTTGTTCGCATCCCAGCCCTCGGTGAGCATGGAGACCGAGACGACGCAGCGGATGTCGGCCCCAAGCTGGCCATCCTTGCCAACGGTGTTCATGACCTCACGCAGCAAGTCCTGGTCGGTCAGGTTTTCCGCGGCATGGGCGTCCTTTTTTCGCTCAATGATCTCGCGGCGGAACCGCTCGATTTCATCGGTAGCCATGGCGCGAAAGTCTTCATCCAAAGCGTTTCCTGATTCGAGCTGCTCGCTATCGATGAGCAAAGTGTTCGGGCGCGGGAGCGGGTTGCCGGTCGTCTCGTCGAAGTTGCGGAACAGCGCGAGGCGTCCGTTTACCAGCGAGGTGGTGTCGTCGTCGTTTTTCTGGTGGAAGCCGGAGATGTAGTCGTAGACCAGCTTGGACGTGGCGGTGTTATTGCAGACGACGATGAAGCAGGGCGGGACGCTGTTCCCCTCAGCCGCCCAGAGGTTGAAGGTCTTTTCGTAGTGGCCGTAGAGGGCTTCCAGCGCGGTCTTGAGCAAGGTGGGGAGCTTGAGCGGATCGAGTTCTTCCCCAGCGCCACGTCCTTTCTTCGGCATCTTTGTGCGGATATGTTTCCAGAGTTCCCGGAAAACCGGCATCTCGTCATCGGACGCGCCCGGAAGATTCTGCGCCACCGGCACGCGGGGCAGTTTCACGATACCGCACTCGATGGCGTCCATGAGGGAGAAGTCGCTCATGGTCCACGGGAACAGGGTGCCCTCGACATAGCCGGACCCGCTGAGGAAGAATGGCGTGGCGGAGAGGTCCAAAACGCGGGTGATGCCGAGCTTGCGGTTCACTGACTCAAGGCCCGAAATCCAAACCCGGGCGGCTTCGTTCTCTTTCTTGGCCCGCACCTTGGCGTCCTTCAATTCGTCGCCCGTGAGGACGTTGCCCTTCTCGTCGGTGAATTCCGAGTCGTCAGAGGGTTTTTCGCGGTAGCAGTGGTGCGCCTCGTCATTGATCACGAGCACGTTCTTCATGCCCATGAGGTCAGGCATGACGCGCTGGATCATCTGTCCTTCGGTTTCCAGAGTCTTGGGCTCCTCGCCGGTCCGGCCTTGAAGGAGCTGTCGTCCCCCTTTGGAAAGGTCGATGCGTTCGCGCGGCATGAAGGCGTGGTAATTGGTGATGACGATCTTGGCCTTTTTGACCTCTTCGACCATGTCGCCCGGGACAAGCTCGCGAGTGGTGAGATAGCTATCCAGGTCGTTCGGCTGGAGGACGCGAAGGCGGTCCTTGATGGTCAGGCCAGGCGAGACGACGAGAAACCCGCGGCTGAAAAGTTTACTCCCCGGGCGGCGGACGGCGTTGATCGTCTGCCACGCGATGAGCATGGCCATGACCGTGGTCTTGCCGGCGCCAGTGGCCAGTTTCAGCGCGAGGCGTACCAACTCGGGATTGGCATCGCGGTTGGCAGCGGCGAGAAGTTCGAGAATGCGTTTTCCGCTCGCCGTGTGCGGCGCGACTTCAGTCAGCCAGATGGCAGTTTCCGCTGCTTCCACCTGACAGAAAAAGGGGCGAACGCTACTGAACTTCCAGTGCCGGCAGTGCTGGAGCAGGCGGGCAGTTTCTGGGGTGACCTGCCATTGACTGGGGTTGGGCAACGAGCGCCACTGGTCCACGTAGGAGCGAATCTCGTTGATGACGGAGGTGGGGTCATACTGCTGCTTGGCGGTGGAGAGGCCCTTGCCCTCATCGAAAACGATCTCCTTCTGGTTCGCCGCCGCCGTCTTCCTTTTCTTCGGCTTGGGGATCGGCGTGATGAACTTTGCCTTGCGACGGAATTCTTCAACCTTCTGCGTCGGCTGGCCGTCGCCATCCAACTCCCAATGCCGCCGCGGGCACTCGTAGGGCAAGTTCAGGATTGGGTGGTCGAAGAAGGGATTGGACATGTTTAGCGCAGGTTCAAGCGGCAGAGTCGTCCGGTCTCGTCGGTTTTCTCGACGCTGTTGATGGAGAGTTCGCGCGCTGGGCCGACGGGCGCGCGGACATGCTCAGGGCGTTTCACGCAACCTCCGTCCGTCTCGGCACGGAGGGGGCGGTCAACTTCGGTTCGGGTTTTCGGATGGGTTTGCACCTGCGTAATCCCTTCAGCCGTCAAATCTCGCGGCTTTCCGTCAGCCAACAGAACGCCGAGCGGGTAAGCAAAGCCATTGTGCGAGAATCCCTGCGTTTCCCGGGCCGAGCCGGACGGAGAACGGACGACGGACCGGTCCACCGAACTCACAGCTCTCTCGCTTCACCGAGCGGCAACTCGCCTCCATGCGGCCCCAGCGCCAGGACCCCTTGCCTGCGCGTATTCTCTTTCTGCAGACTTATGAAGCCCAGTTACTCGGGCGTCTCGCGGCGTTCGAAAGACGGCCCCCGGGCCGGACACGCCCCGTCACGGTTCGGGCCGGCCGAGATGTTTTTGCAGGAAGCGAAACGTCCCCTGCTTCTTCATTTCGTGGATGCCGGGGAAAAATTCGATTTCCGCCCGGTCGCCAATCCCAAGGTGGTTGTAGAGCCAGCGGGTGCGGGCGAATTCGTAAGCCACCCATTCGTCCGGCGAAACCCCGTCGTAATGGCCGCGCTCCACCATGAACGGGCGCGGCGCAATCAGGCCGGAGAGCTCCGCATAGTTGAAGGTCGCTCCAATGTTGAATTCCATCTGCGGGAAATTCTCCCGGTAGGGAAAGCTATATTCGGAAAGCAGGTTTGAATTCTTCCAGACCCGCTCGGTCCAGTCGCCGGAACAGATGGCCAGCGCATAGTCTTCGATCACCGCCGCAAGATAGACCGCCGCCTTCCCGCCGTAGGATAGTCCGTAAAACCCGATCTTTTCGGGCGCAACGAAAGGGAGGTCCCGCAGCCAGCGGATAACCTGCTGATGCTGGCCGATCATGATCGACCACATCGACTGCTTGATCGGATGTCCGAGCCGATGAAGCAGCGGAAACTTGTCGCCCAGCGTGTAGAGATTTTGCGGGGCATAGACGACGTAACCCTGTCGGGCCAGATCCACTCCAGCCGTGTGATAGGCCGACGCCGATTTGCCCTCGACACGGGGGTCGGTCAGTTGTTTCGGAAAGCCCATGATGCCGTGCTGCACGACCACGACCGGGCGGCGTTCGCCCTCGCGGATGCCTGTCGGAACGAGAATGACGCCGTAGCTGACAACGTCCGGCCAGACGTCCATTTCGACTTCGTAGCCGCGATATCCCGGTTCATCCAGAATCCGGCGCGTCCTGGCACCCGGCGGCAGGCTCGGCGCGGGCAGGCGTCCCAGCACCTCCTCCCAAAAAAACCGCCGGTACTCGCGCGTCAACTCCACCCATCGCTCGACGGGGTACGGCTTGTCGGGAGCAAAGGCCCGGGGCATCCGAAAATTATTCCGCGTCAGCGGTGCCGCAGGGTCCTTGCTTCCCCAGAACTCGGAGCGCCGCAGCGGGCTGAGCCGCATCACCTCCTGGGTGTGCGCGAGCAGTTGCTCGAACTGCCGGCGCCGCCGGGGCGCAGGATCGAATCGGCCACGCCGGTCTGTCAGCACGTTGTCCGCCACCGCCGCCGGCCCGCCTGCACCCAGCAGGCGCAGGAAGGCCGCCACGCCGTGGTCGGCAAACGCCTCCCCCTGCCCGTCGCCGCTGACCGCCATCGTCAGCTTCGCGGAGGCGCCCAAGCGCCGATAGTGGTCCGAAGCGCGTTCGAATTCCGCACGCACCGACTCGACGGGCGGAGACTTGAGACGGCCGTGCTTCGCTTCCGGAGGCGAGTCCGTCGCCGGCCGCCCCGGGCCTTCGGGTCCGCGTGCCGCTTCCACCACCAGTCCGCGCGGCGCAATGAGGGCCGCCACGCCCGCGTCGCCGAACTCGTGGAGGATTCCCCATACATTGCGATAATTCGGCTCCTGGGAAAGTTCCTCCCGCTCCTGGAAATAGCCGCTCACGAACACTCCATCGATCCGCGTGTCCGCCGCCGCGCTATAAAATGCGACCAGCCCGCCCTCACCATATCCCGCCACGCCGACGGGCAGGGCGGCGTCACGCGATTTGAAAT
>JACQWK010000723.1 GCA_016209525.1 Verrucomicrobiota bacterium | reverse complement strand
GCTCAGTGTGATCGCGCGGCTCAAACCCGGCGTCACGATGGCGCAGGCTCGGACGGAAATGAACACGATTCAGGCGCGGCTGGAACAACAGTCTCGCGAGGCGTTCATCGGGTCGGAAGTGGCCGTGATCCCGCTGCTCGAACAAACTGTGGGACGCACGGCGCGTCGAGCGTTGCTGGTGTTGTGGGGTGTGGTCGCCGGCGTGCTGCTCATTGCCTGCGCCAACGTCGCGAATTTGATGCTCGCCCGCGCGGCCACGCGGCAGAAGGAGATTGCCCTGCGGCTCGCCATGGGGGCCGGACGCGGACGGATCATGCGCCAATTGTTGATCGAAAGCCTCATGCTGGCGGCGCTCGGCGGCGTTCTCGGGGTGTTGCTCGGCTGGTGGGGCTTGGAACTCTTCATCGCCGTGAGCCCGGGCCACATCCCGCGCCTGAACGAAGTGAGGCTCGACGGTGCGGCGCTCGGTTTCACGCTCGGCATTTCTGCGCTCACGGGCGTGCTGTTTGGCCTCGCGCCCGCGTGGCAGTTCTCGAGGCCGGACTTGAACGAGGTGTTGAAGGAGGGCGCGCGCGCCACGTCCGCGGGCACGGCGGTGGGCCGCACGCGCAACGCGCTGGTGGTGGCCGAAGTCGCGCTGTCCGTGGTGTTGCTGGCCGGCGCGGGGCTGATGCTGCAAAGCTTCGCCCGAATGCTGAGCGCCGAGCGGGGCTTCCAACCGGAGCACCTCCTCACCGCGGAGTTGGATTTTTCCGTGTCGGGTTACACGACGTGGGTTCGCCCGACGGCGACGCGGCCGCAAGTGCCGTTGCGGCTCTTGATCGAACGGCTTCGCGCTCTGCCCGGCGTTCAGGCGGTCGGCGCGGGCAGCCGCTTGCTTCGGCGGGAGAACCGGCCGCCGCACGAACCGGTGGCGATCCTCGGCCGGCCGACCCTCAAGCCGGAAGAACAGCCAAAGGCGGAGTTTAAGGGAATCACGCCCGACTGGCTTCGCGCGTTGGGCGCCCGTGTTCTGCGGGGGCGCGATTTCACCGAAGCCGACACGCTGGAAGCGCCCGGCGCAGTGCTGATCAACGAGACCTTGGCCCGCCGTTATTTTCCAAACGAAGACCCCATCGGGCAGCGTTTCAAAATGGGCAGCCAGCAGCCGGCGCTGAACGCCACGAACGTCTGGGGCCAGTCCGAATGGAGCACGATCGTCGGCGTCGTCAGCGATGTGAAGTCGCTGCATCCGCAACCGGAGGCAGTGCCGGAGGTGTATCAGTCCTACTGGCAATGGCCGATGCAGAATCCGACCCTCCTCATCCGCACGAAGGGCGATCCCGGCACCCTCGCCGAGGCCATCCGCCGCGAAACCAAAGCCGTGATTCCAAATTTGCCGCCGCCGTTGATCCGCACGATGGACGATTTGATCTCGGAGACGGTGGCTCAACCGCGCTTGCAGACCGGGTTGCTCAGCCTGTTCGCCGGCATTGCGCTTGCGCTGGCCACAGTCGGGCTCTATGGCGTGCTGGCGTACGTCGTGACGCAACGCACGCGCGAAATTGGTGTGCGCATCGCGCTTGGCGCGCAGAAACGCGACGTGCTGACCTTGGTGATCGGCCAGGGAATGAAGCTCGCGCTGGCCGGTGTCGTCGTCGGCATCGCGTCGGCGCTGGCGCTGACGCGGATCCTCCGCAGCCTGCTCTACGGCGTCACCCCAACCGATCCTGCGACGTTCAGCGCCGTATGTTTGGTTCTGTTGCTGGTGGCGCTGTTCGCCTGTTGGCTCCCGGCCCGCCGCGCGGCGCGAATCGATCCGACGGAGGCGCTGCGATATGAATGAATCAAACGCAAAGCGCGGGGCGGCGCAGCCGCAACCAAATCCGGTGGGGCGAGACTCTGTCGAGCCCTGGAATCCTTACCGGCAAAGAAGTCAGGGCTCGACAGAGTCTCGCCCCACCCACGAATCCGCGCGGCTTGCGACGATTTCGGCAGATACTGACAGACTTTAAGCCTGCGCTACGAAGAAATCTGTCTTGCGCTCCGCAGCTATTCGTGGCCGTTTCAAGAGCTGATTTGTGCCCATTGGAGATTGAATCCGATCCGAACGCGGTTGGATTCTATGAGCGCATGGGAGCGCGGCGCGTCGGAACGACCGTCACGCGGTGGGAGGGAGGCTCACGCGAACTGCCTGTCCTGGTTTACGAAGTCGAAAGGAACTATGCCTGATCCGGAATTCATTCCCTATCGTCCTCCCCGCCTTGCTGAAGCTGAGATGCTGCGGCGCGGACGCGAATTTTTTGACCTGGTGAATCAACGGCGCAGTGTCCGGCACTTTGCGCCGGATCCGGTTCCCCGCGAATTCATCGAACTGGCGGAAGGAGAGCGTGGGGATCGCCTGCGGATTTTTCGTGCGCGCTTTGCATCGGATGGGTTTGGCGACGCTGACCTACACTCCCCGCACAATGAATTTTCTGAGCAAAATTCTGGGCCGCCCGTCGAATGAGCGCCCCTACCTCCTGTTCCCCATCGGCTACCCGGCTCCGGACGCGCAAGTGCCCAACCTCCGTCGCAAATCCATCGATGAGGTGGCCGTCTGGAACTCCGCCTTGCCACCCGCAGGCGATTAGCACAACAGCGGCACATCGGTATTGGCGCGCGGCCTCCCGGGCCGCAGCGCTTCGGCTTGGGCAATACGCTCGATCTGTCCTACGATTCCGACGAAGTTTTCCACACGCTGCGGCCCGGAAGGCCGCGCGCCGAAGCAAAGTGTCGCTGCAGTGTGAGGCGCTCCTCGCCAAACGGACGCGCAGAAGTTCACCGACATCCTCACTCTGGAAACCCTCGCAGGCTGAACCAGCCGGGCCTCAAACCATCGGCAGGCTCCACGGCGCGCGATTTCGGCATAGACACTGTCGCCCCGCCGGGGCTTAGCGTCGCACGCTGAAGCACAGGTCGGTCTTGGGATTCCCACCGTCATCCGTTTCGTCCTCTCCGACGCTATAGACCCGGTAGCCGGCCTCGAGCCGTTGATAGCGGACAGGCTTGCCATCAAAAGGGTCCTTGGGCCAGATCGACAAGGAATCTTCTGCGAGTTTGGTCAGACTCGCGACGGGCGCGGCTGAACGGCCGGCACGCTGGCGCTCCACGAGGATCGCGGCTTGAGCCAACCTCAGTTCCGCCGCGATGCGGGCTTCCTTGGTCACAGCTTTTGTCATCGCCGGGAGGATCAGCCCTGAAATCGTGTAAACGATTCGGTCCATCGTGCGGCCGAAGCTCGGCATACGAGCCGAGTGACGCTTGGTCTCAATCAAAGCCTCTGGAAACGGCAACTGGGCCGCTTGGATGTAACCGTCCATGGTCTCCCGGTAGAGCCGAAGGTCTCGCCCGTGAATGCCGCTCAGCCTTCGGAGCAAGAACAACGCCTCAGTGGCCGACGATTCGATGGCCGAGGTGCTGGTGGCAAAGCCTTGAGCTTGGGCTAAGCCTCTGCGCGGCCTTCGGAATATGTCAAACCCGAAACAACGCTCTCCGATCAAAGCCCGACGGAGGCTTTCGCGGCCCTCGGCCTCCGTTTGGCGCAAGGCCTGAAGCATTTGAGCAAACTGCTCTTCCGAAAATTGATGGTGGTTGAGCAGCCGTTCCAGGGTCCGCTGAGCGAGCGCGACGCACGCGATGCGGACAAGCTCGGAAATCAAAATCGGTTCCTGGGAGAGGGCGCGACTCGATCCCAACGAGTCGAAGTAACATTCGAGCGCTTCCCCTGCGTTTCCCTGGAGCGAATGATGAAGAGCGACTCTCTGAAGCACTTGGGCGGCTTGCATCATGGGGCTCAAATGGGGGAGTTGGACGGTCAGTCCGCTGCCAAGATTGATTGGAAACCGGCTTTGCTTGAGGGCCGCCGCCTGCCGCAGAAGTTTCAGTGGTTCTGCGTTGTCGCGCACCAATTGGGCGAGCAACTGTTCCATCTCCGGCGTCACGACCTCGTTCGTGATCGGCCAAGCCATGACGGCCTGCGGCGCGACAAGTCCGGCCATGGCCTGCTGAATCTTCATCGCGGCATTTTCCGCGGCCGGAACGGACGCATACCAACGGTCCAGTTCGGAAGCGCTGACCGGCTGACCGGGGTACCGGAGGGCCGAGAGCTGCGAGTCTGACTTGTGGCCCTGAAGCCAAGCCCAACCCGCCGCGCCGCCTAGAATCACCACCGCCGCGAGGAGCAAGACCTTTCGGTTTTTCTTGGAGAAAACGTTCTGACGATTCGTCATGGAGGGCCGAGCTTACACGGAATCTTCATACGTGGCATCTCTTCATTCTCCTTCGAGAGGCAGTGGAGCGCCTCACGGAATTGTTCGCAGCGCAGAGTTGAAATCTGCAGAGTCTCGGCAAGTCGGGTGCGATCGAGCGGGGCCGTCGCCTAGCCGACTGCAAGTCGGCGATACTGCGCCGCGCGGCCAAGCCGCAACCAAAACGTCGCGCGGCCTTCCAGGCCGCAGCGGCTCCGAAAGCCCGAGGCGTCCGAAAGTCTCCGAGCCTCACCTTCCGGGTG
>JACQWK010000722.1 GCA_016209525.1 Verrucomicrobiota bacterium | reverse complement strand
CACCCCATCCCTCTCCCCATCCGATGGGGAGAGGGTGTCCGTAGGACGGGAGAGGGGATTTCCGACTGCAGATTGGAGGGATCGACTGATTTCTGCTTGAAGGAAGTCCGCCTCTTTCGGCTGCCGCTTCCTTTCGGCCTCCGGCTGCGCAGCGCAGCCCGCTCCCCAGTGCGTCGCCGCGCAGAACAGGAGGAGCAAGACGAGGACAGCATACCCGGTGGACCAGAGTTGACTCTGCGTGGCGATTCGAAGCGTCGGCTCGACGAGGATCGGGTAGCTCAGCAAAGCCAGCAGACTTCCCAGGTTGCTCGCCGAGTAAAGAAAGTATGGATCGCTTGCCGACGGATGCCTGGTGTTGGAAAACCATTGCTGCAGCAAGGGCGCGCTGGCCGAGAGAACGAAAAACGGCAAACCCGCACTCGCCAGAAGATACTTCAAAAGCCAGGCCGCGGGATTTGCCTGTCCAACCAAGCCTGGAAGCGTCGGATTTGCCACACCCAATGGAAGCATCAGGCCCCCGAGCAACAGCAACGCCAAGTGCGCGCCGCATTGAGCCCGAGGCGTCCACCGCCGTGAGATCAGATGAGCATAGACATAACCCGCCAACAGCATCCCCTGGAAGAAGAGCATGCAGGTGGTCCACACCGCCGGCGCACCGCCCAGCAGCGGCAGGACCATCTTGGCAACGATCGGCTGGATCGAAAAAACCAACCCTGCGCTGAGGAAAATGGTGATCGAGTATAGGACTGGCAACGCGATCTGCGCCGGCGCTGCCTTGGCCACATCAGCCGCCGCTGCAAGTTCCACTCCTGGGAGGGGTGCAGGGGTAAGTTGGTTCATGGTCAGACTCGTCCAAGCCCCTGAGCCAGCGGCGTCATCGCTTTCCTTCCTTTTCGTCCCTTTCGACTTTTTCGCGGTTCCACGTATCGCGCTTCAACAACCTCTATCGCTAGGCGACGATCTCTCGCACGACCCTCCCGGACACATCCGTCAGCCTGAAATCGCGGCCCGCGTAGCGATAGGTGAACGTCTCGTGGTCGAAACCCAGCAAATGCAGAATCGTCGCGTGCAAATCGTGGACGTGCACGGGATTCTCGACCGCTCTGAAACCGAACTCGTCCGTCGCGCCATAAACACTGCCGCCTTTGACGCCCCCTCCCGCCAGCCACATGGAGAATCCGTAGGGATTATGGTCGCGCCCCTTTTTCTCCTTCCCCGCATCATTCAGCTCGACCGTCGGTGTCCGGCCAAATTCCCCGCCCCAAATGATCAGAGTGTCGTCCAGCATGCCGCGCTGTTTGAGATCTTTGATCAACGCGGCGATGGGCTGGTCGATCTCGCGCGCGATCTTCCGGTGGTTCTTCTCGATGTCCTCGTGGTTGTCCCAGGGCTGGCCCGCGCCGTGCCACAATTGAATGAACCGCACGCCGCGTTCGAGCAAGCGGCGCGCGATCAGCGTCTGTCGGGCGTGCACCCCTTCGCCATACATCGCCCGAATGGCTGCGGACTCACGGCTGATATCAAAAGCATCCGCCGCTTCCATTTGCATCCGATACGCCAGCTCGAACGACTGAATCCTCGCTTCCAGCCGGGCATCCTGCCGCCGGCGCTCCTGGTGCTCCAAATTGATCCGATGGAGCAAGTCGAGCTGCTGCCGCTGCGCTTCCAGCGACGTGTAATTATTGCGGATGTACTCGATCAATTTTTCGATGTGAGTGTGCTGCGTGTCGATGAATGTTCCCTGATAGGCGCCGGGCAGGAATCCCGACTGCCAATTCTCCGCCTCCTTGATCGGGTAACCGCCCGGACACATCGCGATGAACCCCGGCAAATTCTGATTTTCCGCGCCCAAGCCATACGTGACCCACGAACCCACGCTCGGCCGGCTCATCACGGCGTCCCCGCAATTCATCAACATGAGGGAAGGCTCATGATTGGGAAGGTTCGCCTGCATCGAGCGAATGACCGCGATGTCATCGACGCACTGTCCGACCTGCGCAAAGAGTTCGCTCACTTCGATCCCGCTGCGCCCATACTTCTGAAACTTGAACGGCGAAGCGAAGGCCGCGCCGGTCTTCCGTTCCGTGCGCAGGTTCTCGAACGGCAGCGGCTTCCCGTTGTGCTTTTCCAACGCCGGTTTTGGATCGAACGTATCGACGTGTGACGGGCCTCCATTCAGGAAAAAGTGGACGATGCGCTTGGCGCGACTCCGGAATTGGGGCGGCCTGGGCGCCAGAGGATTCGCGGCTTCGGCGGAGCGTGTGGGAGCCAGCCCGGCGGCTTCATGGAGGAGGGGCGTCAGGGCCAGACCGCCGAAGCCCATTCCGCACCGGCAAAGAAATTCGCGCCGGGTCACTAACGCGTCTTCGAGTCGGACTGTATGTTGAGCCATAAGCTACCGCGTTCCGGATTCCTCGGATTAGGTGGTCAGGAAGTATTTCGTCCCCAGTGTAGGCCATACTGGCCGCGGTTCAAGCGGGCAAATCCACCCAGCTTTATCCATTCGGTTGAGCTGGGGAGCGCTTGCGCCCGCCTCGCGCGGCTTGGCCGGCGCTCGAATCTGTCTGGCGTAGCGCAGATCTTCAATCGGCCGTATCGCAGAATTGGATTCTGCGTCGGCGGCGAACGGAACGCGCGTGCCGGAACTTTGACGCCCTGCCGACTTCAAGTCGGCGATACGGCAGACTGCAAGTCTGCGCTACGAGACACCGCACGCGAAACACGTACCGGCGCCCTTGCCGACCACTCGGTTGCGCTTGAAGGGTCACCATTTTGTGACTGACCGACCACGTCCGCTTCGAGCGGCGAAGCGCCGGTCGAAACCGGCGAAGGCGCCTGTACTCCCCCAATTCCAATTGCTCCGATCAACCGGGCTGACCCAAGCACGACCGACCTTCTTCCCTCTCCCTTGGTCTGTGTTTAGCGAACGTGGCGCAGGCGTCCGCGCCTGCGGGTTCTGGCGCCGTCTCGGCGCCACAATCGCCGCGACTGGCAGCGAGACGCTGCCAAAACCCGCAGCCGGGACGGCTGCGCTACCCAAGGCTAAACACATACCAAGGGAGAGGGTACGAGCCTTGCCACACGCGAGAGCCAGGGCTAACCTTGTAAAGCCATTGCGAATGAAAACATCCAGTAGCCGGTTTCGACCCGCCTTCCTTCCGACCGCCGCTTTGCTTCTCCGCCTGTCCTGCGCGCACGCAGCCGAGAGTCCGCCAGGCACTCCCGCACCAGCCAGCCTCCCCATCGCCGAGGTGAAGCGAACCCAGTCCGTGGATTTCCAGACCGAGGTGCTGCCCATCTTGAAGAACAATTGTCTCGCTTGTCACAACCAGACGAAAGCCAAGGCCGAGCTGATTCTGGAAACGCCCCAGACCATCCTCAAAGGAGGCGAATCGGGTCCGGCGGTCGTCCCAGGAAGAAGCGCCGAGAGTTTGCTGTTGAAAGCGGCGGCCCATCAGACTGAGACGGTCATGCCGCCGCGCGACAACAAAGTGAATGCGAGCGACCTGACACCCGAGCAGCTCGGTCTAATCAAGCTCTGGATCGATCAAGGGGCCAAGGGTGAAGTCCGAACTGCCGCGCCAGTGGCCTGGAAACCGTTGCCCGATGGAGTGCACCCGATTCTCGCGGTGACCGTGACCACGGACGGCCAGTTCGCCGCTTGTGGCCGGGGCAACCAAATTTACATTTACCATCTTCCTTCGAAAAGACTGGTCACCCGGTTGACCGATCCGCAACTGATCCAATCTGGCCTCTATCGGGAGTCCGGCGTCGCCCATCGCGACATGGTCCACTCCCTGGCTTTTAGCCCGGACGGCGACTTGCTGGCTTCCGGCGACTATCGCCAGGCGAAGCTCTGGCGTCGGCCGAAAGATGTCCAAACCTTCAGTTTGCCTGGCGCGGAAGGCCGCGGGGTGCGGGCTTTGGCCATCAGTCCGGATGGAAAATGGCTCGCGCTTGCACGTGAAGATAAGAACATCAAACTGGTCGCCCTCACGCCAGACCGCGATTCCAAGTTGCTGAGCGGGCATGAAAAAGCGGTCACAAGCGTCCAGTTCTCGCTGGACGGAGCCAAGCTTGTTTCCGGCTCCGAGGACAGAACCATTCGCGTGTGGGACGTCCGTGAAGGCGAAGTGTTCGCCCACGGAATCAGCCCTGCCGAGGTGCGTTCGGCAGTTTGGCTCGCGGACGGAAAACAAATTGCCTCGGGCGACGGGGATCACCTCATTCGCATTTGGCAACTCTCGGAGCAGCCGAAGAGCGATCTCATCGTGGTCAAAGAACTTAAAGGCCATGACGGTCCGGTCAATTCATTGGCGCGAGTCGGCGTCACTGGCGCCGAGATTCTGTCGGGCAGTTCAGACGGCTCGCTCAAGGTTTGGGACCTGCAATCGGCAAAGGTGATCCGCGAAATGAAGCACGGCTCGGAGGTCATCGCCGTCGCCGCGCGGAACGATGGCGGCCGATTCGCCTCGGCTGGCGCGTGCGCGGCCGCCAAGCTTTGGGATGCTCACAACGGCCAGTTGATCGCCGAACTCAAAGGAGATCGCTATGCCTATGAAGCGGCGGCGGCGGCCGAACGCGAACTGGCCTTTGCCGCCGGCGAAATCACCTACCGCAAATCTTCGATGCAGAAAGCTGAAACCGAACACAAGGTGCAACTCGAACGCGTGAAGAAAGCGACCGAAGCCAGGCAGTCAGCCGCCAAAGCTGTCGCCGAAAAGCAGGAACAGCTCAAGAAGGCGACGGAAACCAAAAGCGCCGCAGAAAAAGCCCTTGCCGAACTGAACGAAGAAATGAAGAAAGTCACGGACGAGTATCAGGCCGCGGAAAAGGCGGCCCAAAAAGCTTCGTCCGATGCGAAAGCCGCGCTCGCGAAAATCCTGCCGGCGAAGAAGCCGGCCGACGGTGCCGCTGAACCGCAGAGCCTGAGCGAGAAGGTTTCTTCCATTGAGAAGGCGCTTGAGGCAGCCACAGCCAAGGCGTTTGCCTTGGGCCAGTTGAAACCCCGCTTTGATCAGGTAACCTCCGGGGCGCCGGACCGGAAGAAACAGGCTGAGGAAAAAATCGCCTCCTCAACCAAAGCCGTAACCGAAGCCGAAAAGGAATTCAAAAAGGCCGAGATCGCCAATTCAACCGCTGAGAATGAATTCCAGTTGGCCACCAAGGCCGAAAAACAAGCGTCAGACGCGGTCGCCTCCTCAAGGTCCGCTCTCGCTCTCGCGGAAGAAACTCACACGCAGATGGAGATGGAGCTGAAGAAGGCAAAGGACGCTGCCGCGCAGTCCGAGAAGCCCATCCGCACCATCGCCTTTTCCCCTGACAACCTGACGGTTGCCACCGCCGGTGACGACCCAATGGTGCATACCTGGAGCGCCGACAACGGAGCACCTTTCGAGTCTTTGAAGGGACACAAGACCACGATTGCGGCCGTCACGTTTACTCGAGACGGCGGCCTGGTCTCCGGAGGAACGGAACCGGCCGTGGTGGTCTGGGACCTGAATCCCGATTGGAAACTCGAACGCCTCCTCGGCACTGCGGATGCCAGCTCTGCGATATCCGACCGCGTGAATGCGGTGCGCTTTTCTCCTGACGGCCGGCGCCTGGCCACAGGCAGTGGGGAACCCACACGCGGCGGCGAAATCAAAATCTGGGATGTGAATGGCGGCCAGTTGGTTCACGATCTCAGGGACGTTCACAGCGACGTGGTTTTCAGCCTCGATTTCAACCCGGACGGCAAGTATCTCGCCTCGGGCGCAGCCGACAAATTTGTGCGCGTGGTCGCCCTTGCGACCGGCAAAGTCGTCAAATCCTTCGAGGGCCACACCCATCACGTCCTGGGAGTGAGCTGGAAGCGAGAGGGCCGGACTTTGGCGAGCGCGGGCGCGGACAATGT
The DNA here is from genome assembly GCA_016209525.1 of Verrucomicrobiota bacterium. GTDB lineage: Bacteria > Verrucomicrobiota > Verrucomicrobiia > Limisphaerales > SIBE01 > VHCZ01. The sequence continues at coordinate 6,407 of JACQWK010000722.1, read as the reverse complement.
GATCAAGATCTGGGACTTCGTCACGGGAGAACGCAAGAAGAACATCGACGGCTTCAACAAGGAAGTCACGGCAGCCAGCTTCATTGGGATCACAGACCAAGTGGTCGCCACTTCCGGCGACAGCCAAGTCCGCATCGTGAAGGAGAACGGCGACAAAGTCCGCTCCTTCGACGGAGTGACGGATTTCATGTATGCCGTAGCCGCGACACCGGATGGCAAGACCATCGTCGCCGGCGGCCAAGACGGCGTGTTGCGCGTCTGGAATGGGTCCGACGGGAAAGTTCTGGCGGCCTTCGAATCAGGTACTGGCAACACGAAACTGGCCGATGCCGGGAAGTAATTAACCAAAATGGAGCCGTCGGGATGGCTATAAAAGCGCAAGAACGAGAGCAGATTCACCCAGGAACGCCCGGTTCATCAAAGCGCGGCGTTCGATTCTCCCTCTCCCTCAGTATGTGTTTAGCCTTGGGTAGCGCAGCCGTCCCGGCTGCGGATTTTGGCAGCGTCTCGCTGCCAGTCGCGGCGATTGTGGCGCCGAGACGGCGCCAGAACCCGCAGGCGCGGACGCCTGCGCCACGTTCGCTAGACACATACCTCCCTCAAGGGAGAGGGAACGAAAAGATTATGCTTCAAGTTCTCAAAGCCCTTTCGTGCCTGACGATCGCGGGCATATCGTTTGCCGCGTTGCTGATGCCCGCTGGCGCCTCTGCGGCGACCCACCCCGATTCTCTCTTTGCCCGCACTAATCTTGTCGCCTGGTGCATCGTGCCGTTCGATGCGAAGAAGCGCGGACCCGAGGAACGCGCGGCGATGTTGGAACGACTGGGAATCCGCCGCTTGGCTTACGATTACCGCGCCGAACACATTCCGACCTTCGACGCCGAGATCGAGGCGCTGCGGCTTCACGGTGTCGAGCTGACTGCGTGGTGGTTCCCAACCGCGCTGAATGACGAAGCCCGTCTGATTCTGAACATCCTCGAACGCCACAAGATCAAAACTCAACTCTGGGTCACCGGGGCAAGCGGCTCGCCCAAGACGCCCACGGAACAGAAGGCCCGCCTTAAAGCGGAAGCCCAGCGCCTTCGTCCGATTGCTGAAGAAGCGGCCAAGCTTGGCTGCACCGTGGGGCTCTACAATCACGGCGGCTGGTTTGGCGAACCGGAGAATCAAATTGCGATCATCGAAGAACTGAAACTGCCCAACGTCGGAATCGTCTATAGCCTGCACCATGGCCATGATCACCTTGACCGGTTTGCCGAGTTGCTTCCGAAGATGAAACCCCACCTCCTGGCCTTGAATCTCAACGGCATGGTCAAGGACGGCGAGCGATTGGGCAAAAAAATCCTTCCACTCGGTCAAGGCGATCTCGATTTGCCTCTCCTCAAGATCATTTCCGAAAGCGGCTGGTGCGGCCCGATTGGTATCCTGAATCACACCGACGAAGACGCGGAAGCGCGGCTGCTCGACAACCTCGAAGGGCTCGATTGGCTCGCGGCGCAGCTCGCCGGCCAACCTCCCGGCAACAAGCCCAAGCCGCGTTCCTGGCGTGAAGTGCCCGCTGGATCCGGAGGCGTTCAAATCTTGGTGGCCTACTACTCCTTGACCGGAAATACCGAACAAATGGCCAATGGAGTGGCCGAAGGAGCCAAGCGGCTGACCGATGCAGTTGTCCGCGTCAAGAAGGCGGACGACGTCTCCAAACAGGACCTCGAATGGGCCGATGCCATTGTCTTGGGTTCGCCGACGTACTACGGGAACATCCCCGGCAAGTTCAAAGCGGTGCTCGACGATTGGTCGTGGAAGCTGAACGTGAATTTCACCGACAAAGTGGGCGGCGCGTTTGCGACCGGCGGCGGCCAAGTGGGCGGCAAGGAGCACGTGGTGATCTCGCTGCTCATCTTCATGCTCAACAATCGCATGGTTGTAGCGGGACCGCTCTATCAGAACGACGCGACCGGCAGCATCTGGGGCGAGCTTGGGGCCGCGGCCATGACCGGCCCGCTTGATCCGGGTGTCGGTCCGGGCGAGTTAGACAGCGCCCGCCGCCTTGGCGAGCGCGTGGCTCGCCTGGCAGCGAAGTTGAGGAGTCAATCCGCAGCGATATCGAGCCGAAAAGAATAGAGACGGAGACATCACTTGAATTCATGCGCGCCCTAGCAGGAGTCTGGAATTCCAGTCAACAAGCTGCATCATTGGCTGCACGCGCATGGAATAGCGGCATTCCCCCAAGCCAAAACGATCGTTTGACCCCTTCTCGGTAATTCAAACGGTTAAACCGAGGCTGAGATGAACTCCCGGCGAACCACTTTGCAGTCTTTCAGACATTTTCGAGCTTCCGCCAAAGTCGCGGAATGGCCCGGATACTGAAAATCCACGGCATAATCCGACATTCTATCCGCGACTTTCGCGTAAGTCGCCCAGAGTGGTTCGATTGGCAGATACAGGTTCAAAAGTGGCAGCAAATCATGGGTGCTGGGAAACGCAATATTGGCTTCGATCAGTCGCGCTTTGAGATATTTGACCGCGCATTGCTGGCAGAAAAAACAGGCGGCGTCCGGCACGATATCTTTGCGGCGACGGAGGATTTGGCTCGCGACCTTGAAGTCGTCTTCCGCCTTCTTGACCCACTCACGCGTCGTCCGCTTCATAAAGCACTTCGCCTTTATCCATGATTTCCCGAAGGAAAAAATCCCCCCAGCGAAGTCTCCGAGTTACCTCCGCAGGCGTCCGCACGAGCAAATCCAATGGAAATCCTCGGGGGACGGCGTGCCTGATTCGCAGCGATATGCGCTCTCCGCGCTCGCGCGTGCGGGGCATGATGACCAGCAGATCCACGTCGGAGTCTTCTGTCGCGGTGCCCTCAGCATAGGAGCCGAAGAGAATGATCTTCATAGGCCGGAACTTCCGGGCCACGGCTTCGCTGAATTCTCTAATTTGCGCGCGCTCAACCATAACTCAGGGTTGCCGGAAAGACTCCCGGTCTAAGTTCATGCCTGGAACGTGCCAGAACCCGAGCAAAGCCAGCAAGTCGCTTGTTCGACGCCCGCACGGTCGATGACAAGGTGACGCCAAGTAGGTCGGCGGCAGTCGCGCCATGCGCGCCAGGCCTTTCCGTGAACCGGCCAAACGGAGCACGGGCGGCCCGCCCGCAAGATGTGCAGTCCCATCCGAAATTGCGGGCGAGCCACCGCGCTCCGGCCCGTCCGTCACCATCACCATCCGAGTGCGCCGGCCGAAAGCGGAAATCGCGCTCGCGGCAAGGCCAAACGTCAATGGCTGGGTCAACAAGCTCATCGAACAGGCTCTCGGGCCAGGACCGGTGGACTGGAATGAGCACTGTGACCACAAGTCCAAGCAGCGTCGCTTCCGTTGCCGTGCCAGTGAAATGCGACGGGGCGAACGCTGATGACGTGGAAAACCCAGCTTGGCGCTTTCGACCCCGCAGTGGTGGCTTCGGCCAAGCTGGCCGGAGGAACACGGTTCTTGTCGATTGATTCGCGCGCCAAGGCCTTGGCCGCGGCTGAGGGTTTGGAAGTCTTTCCTCCGCTGGACGCCGCAGGCAGACGCATCCTTGCCGAGTCGAAACGGTGAACCATCCGTCGGCGAAAAGCCGACGCGTTGCCGAACACGCTAACGATTTGCCTAAAACCGGGGCCTGCTTGTGCGATTCCCGATCCCCGTCGCAGACGACCGCGCTCGCGCCTGACCTACACTATCCGCGAATTGCGAGCGAAGGTGCAGCATGAGGTCACTGTCGGCACGAACTACAGTGTCAAAAGTGAGGACTGACCAGTTGGCGTTGATGTTGATGTTTGACAGGAGCGGATGCTAAAGATCTGGCCCGTGCGTTTTCTTGTGCTTCGCATTTTCCTTCCAGAAAGGATAGAAGTAGATCACGCATGAGCGCCACGATGCCGCAGCGTTTCGGACAAGCGCGTTCCCGGCGAAGTCCTTTGTCCTGCTTGCTGGGACTCATCACGTCGTTGGGCTTGGGAGTGGCCTGGTCTTCGGCGCAGGCCTCTGACGTCGCCCAATCACGCACAGCGGCGCCGGCCGAGGACCTGGCTCGGCTGAGCTTGGAGGAACTCGGAACTATCAAAGTCACCACCGTCTCCAGGAAAAGCGAGAGCCTCTCCAGTGCAGCGGCGGCCATCCACGTGATCACGGAGGATGACCTCCGACGCTCTGGCGTCACGGCATTGCCGGAAGCGCTGCGGATGGTGCCCGGTTTGCAAGTGGCGCGTTCGAACTCGCGGCAGTGGGGCATCAGCGCCCGAGGATTCAACGAAGCGTTCTCCAACAAGCTGCTGGTTCTGATGGACGGCCGATCGATTTACACGCCGCTGTTTTCCGGTGTGTTTTGGGAGGAGACCGACACCGACTTGGAAGACATCGAGCGCATCGAAGTGATTCGCGGGCCCGGAGCGACTTTGTGGGGTGCCAATGCCGTCAATGGCATCATCAATATCATCACCAAGAATGCCAAAGAAACGCAGGGCACGCTGGTCAGCGGCGGCGGCGGCGTTGAAGAACGCGGTTTCGGCACGGCGCGTTACGGAGGCCGATTGGGACCGAAGGCGTTCTACCGTATCTATGGAAAATACTCGAACCGGGACGAATTCACCCGGACGGACGGGCGCGGCGCCGGCGACAGTTCATGGTTCGGCCAAAGTGGATTCCGAGTCGATTGGGAACCGTCCGGCGCCGATAGCTTCACGCTGCAGGGCGATTCCTATTACGGCGATATCGGCGGGACGAACCTCCGGCAAAGCTTCGAACCGCCCACCTTGTTTCTCGACACGCGTCGCTCCCAAGTGAAAGGCGGCAACGTCCTGGGGCGGTGGACTCACGACTTCTCGTCCGATTCCGACTTTGCGCTTCAGGTCTATTACGACCGAACCGATCGTGAGTTCGGCATCGCGCGAGACATTCGGGACACGATCGACCTCGACGCGCAGCACCGCTTCGGAATCGGCGACCGGCAGGAGTTTATTTGGGGAGGAGGGTATCGGTATTCGGTTGATGACATCAAGGAAACCTCCGATTTCCGAATGCGCGATCCCAACGATCGACTTCAGCTTTTCAGCGTGTTTGCGCAGGACGAAATCGCGCTGGTGCCGGACCGAGTGCGCCTGACGCTGGGGACGAAGGTGGAGCATCACGAGTTCACGGGCTTCGAAGTGCAACCGAGCGGGCGCCTGGCTTGGACGCCTGGCGAAAGATACACGCTTTGGGGCGCCGTCTCGCGAGCCGTCCGCACGCCGTCACGCGCGGATCGGGATTTGAGCGTGTTCGCCGACCCCAGCCCTTATCTTCCGCCCCTGCCCTTCCCAATCGTCTCCCTGGCGACAGGCAATGAGGACCTGGACTCCGAAGAACTGCTCGCTTACGAAATCGGCTCTCGCATCCAAGTTCATCCGCGGCTTTCGTTGGATTGCGCCGCTTTCTACAATGATTACGAGCGTCTGCGATCGATCGCCTCGTTGCCGGCGAACTTACGGACGACACCCGGACCTCCACCGACGACCTACCTGTTTTTGCCCCTCACGGTCCGGAACGATCTCTTCGGCGAAACCTACGGCGCTGAAATCTCAGTCAACTGGCAGCCGCTGGACGCGTGGCGTCTGCGAGCCAATTACAGCTTTCTTCGAATGCAGTTGCACTCGCGCGGCCCGGCGACTTCTTTCACTGAAGATACCGAAGGCAACAGCCCTCAGCATCAGTTCGCTTTGTGGTCGCATGTTGACTTTGGCCGGGCGGTGGAATGGGGACTGGGAGTCCGCTATGTCGATGACCTGGAGGCTAAGCTTCTGCAGATTCCCGCCTATACGGAACTGGAGGCGCGGCTGGCCTGGAAGCCAAATCGGCACTGCGAAGTAGCGGTGGTCGGCAACAATCTGTTGCACGCACATCATCAGGAATTTAATCCGGTCGTGATCTTCGGACGCAATGTGGAGGTGGACCGGGCGGTCTATGCGAAAGTGACATTGCGCTTTTGAAGGTCTGGTGAAAAGCCACCCGATTATTGACAGAACAACTGGCGTTCCTTCAAAGAACGAGAACGAGTTCAGAACGTATCAAGCCTCACTATTGACACTGAGAAGTCATGGTCCCGTGGGTCCCGGTTTTTCCCGCAGCTTCAGGACCACCGCAGATGCTCCGATTCTCATCTGGGGTTGTCTCGAAACGGCGTGGAGGTTCGTCGTTTCTCCGTTGGGCCCGGGAATCCTTGCCGGTAGAGATTCAGGGCTCGACGGGAGTCTCGTCCCACCAACAACCTTGCGCGGCTCGCGACGATTTTGGCAGATACTGATAGACGGCAGACCTGCGCCATGGATGGTGTAGTCCTCCAGTCAATTCGTCCCGATTTGGCCATTGGTGGCCGGCGACGGCACCTGGCTTTTGTG
>JACQWK010000721.1 GCA_016209525.1 Verrucomicrobiota bacterium | reverse complement strand
CTCCGTCCCCTCCCCTCCCCTTACCCGCCGCCAACTCCTCGGTCGCGCCAGCGGCGCGGGGATCGGCACGCTGTTCTTGCGCAATGGCATTGGCCGGGCCGACACTCCCGCCGCGACCTTCGAAGATCGCGGATCGAAATTGCGAATTGCCAGTCTGCGCGGGTTCCGTGTCGGGACGAAAGCCTACGTCAAAATCGAGACGGCCCAACAGATTACCGGTTGGGGCGAGGTGGCGGGCCTGGATCCGGACGTCGCGGTCACACCAAACCCTTGATTTTATTGGGCTCAATTCACTTTGCGTGTAATCCTATGTTTTCCCGAGAAATCCCAAATTTTGAAATCGGGTTACAAGTCGGGTGCAAGTTTTTGAGTCGCCAGATCGAATTTGACCGGTTTCACTCGAATCAAGGAGCAACGATCTTTTCCGAAAGATGGGCCGCTAATCCCGCGAAGTGACGAACGTTGAAAGTGTAGATCTGTTCCGCACCGCATTTCTCCGCGCACTCCAGGTGCAGGGCATCATACGCCTGCCCGCCGATGATGCTGTTTCGACCAAGCCGCGCAGCGAGTTCGCCGTACTCCTTGGCCGTCAGCGCAACGACCGTGAAATGGTTGATGACGTTTTCCTGAACCAGTGTTGCCGCTTGGCTTGGCGAGATTCGCGGCGAGCGCGGGAGTCGCGTGAGAATGGAGTACGTCTCAAGCAGGCTGTGCGCGCTGATAAAACCCTCCGCCTTGGCCTGGTGCACTGATTCCACCAAAGGTAAAGCGCGCGCATGGTGCTCGTGTTCCGCAACACAAGCCGCCACCGGGACATTCGTATCGAGGAACCATTTCATTTCTTTCGCAACTTTCCTGCCCCGACGGCAAATCGCTCCTCTCGCTCTCGCTCAGTCAGTTCTTCGACTTTGCTCGTCGTGATCGGTTCGGCGAACTCCCCGGAAAACACAAGAACGCTGCCTTTCCGCACGAGCTTCCCTGCAGCGTCGGTGGGTTCAAGCTTGATGCTGTTCCCTTCGACCGAGAGCCGAAGTTTGTCCCCGGGCACGAGGTTAAATTGTTCCCGCAGGGGTTTAGGCAGGACAACTCGGCCAGCCTTATCAATTTGAATCGTTTCCGTTTGCATGCCAATTAGACTACCATTTGGCTGGTAGAAATGGAAGGGCCTCCAACTGCAATCCCTCACTTCACCCCAGCCAATCACGCTGAGACATTAGTCGGACCCCGCACTGGGATGCAGCCAATGCCCTCTGCGCCGACGCGTGTGCGTCAAGGCGCCTGCGGCGCGAAGGCCAGGCTCCTGGCCGCACACCCATCGGCACGGCCCGAGCACACCGCCTGCTGCTTCAAATCATAACTCATAAAGCCTAAATCATAATTTCTTGATGCCGCGAGCCGCTGGAGCACGCGCCGTTGATTGTACAGCTTGGCCGTGATGATGCGGCCAGACATCTGCAAGGCAAAGCCGGGATCGCGGGTGCGCTGATATTGCCGGAGCCGGGCCAGGCCGTGGGCATTGCTGGCCGGGAGAAAAGCCGCCCAGGAATTGACCACTCCAACCCAGGACGCTCACGGGCACGTCCGCGCGCAGCAGCGCGGCCAGTGCTGCGGAAGTGATCTGAACATCTTCTGAAATGAGGATAGACAACGTTTTCTTACGACGAAGCCCCTATCACGGCTTCCTCCCTCAGCGGCACAACGTTGTTCGGCGCGACCTCATCGAAGCTCACCCGTTTGATCATGGCAACACTGTGTTCCTGCCGCAAATGCCCGTAAGTCTTCATCGCCAATGCTCCGCCGTCATTGTGCCCAAGCCAACGGCTAATCGTTGGAATGTCCACGCCCGATTCGATGCACGTCGTGGCAAAAAAGTGCCGAAAATCATGATGGGTGAAATGTGGAAAGCCAAGTCGCCGACATGCCGTCTGAAGACATTTCTTTGAGCTCTGAATTTTGACGATAGGATGCTCCGGTTTTGGTTGGGCTTCTTCCTTGAGCCTTCCCAAGAATAACCGCAGGGCGCCTGTCATTGGGATCAGCCTGTCACTGGATTCTGTTTTTGTCCCGTGAATCGAAATCATGTTCGAATCAAAATTCACATCCCGCCACCGGACCGCCACCGCCTCGCCCAGGCGAGCGCCGGAATACGCCAGGAATTCCACCAGATCTGCCCCGTCTTTTGCCTTTTCCTGACTCTCCTTTCGGCCATCAGAAAAGCGGATTTGAGCGACGAGCTTCTTGAATTGGTCCCGTGTTGGCACTTCGATCTTGGCGGGAGTGATTCGCCGCCGCCGAATCTCCACGGCAGGATTCGCCAAAATCAAACCGTGGCGTACCGCATAATTGAACGTGGACTTCATTACGTTCAGCTCATGGGCGAAAGTCTGGGCGGCGGTGTTTGAGCCGCGCTGCACAACCCACTGCTCGCAGTCTCGTGCGGTCAGATTCCGAACGGCCGTCTGTTTGAAGAACGCCGCAAGATTCTTGATGCACGTTTCGATCCGGGTGCAACTCCGGGGTGCAAGTGAATGTTGATTCGTGGCGAGCCACCGTTTCGCCACGGCATCGAACGCCAGGTTCGCGTCCTCGGTAATCGTCAACCCGCCGATCCGGGTCTTTAGCTCCTGCAACCTTCGATCCGCCAGCTTTCGGTCCTTTGTCTTGAGGGAACGGCGAAATTGCTTGCCGCCTTTTTTGACCAACGCGTAGTATCCGCCCGATGATTCTAGGCGATAAAGATTCTCCGCGACCTTGTGGAAAACCGGCTGTTGAGCCGCTGCCGAGCCATTGTCATGATTGCCAGTCATGGAATATTATCACCAAATCATTCTAGCTCTAAGTCGTTTACTTAGTTGATATTTTGCCAGAGTAGCTCAGTGGTAGAGCAGAGGACTCATAAGCCTTTGGTCGTGGGTTCAAATCCCTCCTCTGGCACCAGCTTGAAAAAACCAATACAATCAGGGTCTTTGTAGGGTTTTCGAACACAAGAATCTCTCTCGATTCTGAGCTGCTTTCCCTTGCAGCTCTTGGTTAGCGACAAGCTCAGGGCGAACGCCTTCGGCGAACCAGGTTGCACGTGAACTTGCGTCAGCAGGTGGATGGTTTGAATCACCGGCTGCCATGCAGATTGTCCGCCTGCGGTGGTATGAATTCTGTCAGATGCGGCTCAGTGACGCCAAACCCACCCGAGCTTGAGACCGTGGCTGGTTTAGCTGTAGCTAGCCACCGGGCTTGTTCAGGATACAGGTGCCGTG
>JACQWK010000732.1 GCA_016209525.1 Verrucomicrobiota bacterium | reverse complement strand
GCAGTAGTTCGTGACGGTCTGGCCCTTGACCAGTTCCATGACGAAGTAGGGGCGGCCGGCGCTGAAATGCGGAATGCGGAGTTCGGAATGCGGAGTGCCCTCACCCTGCCCTCTCCCATCGGATGGGAGAGGGTGGTCGAAGACCGGGTAAGGGCTCTCGGTGCAGCCGCCGTCGAGCACGCGGGCGATGTTCGGATGATCCATCATGGCCAGGGCTTGCCGCTCGGCTTCGAAGCGGGCGACGACTTGTTGGGTGTCCATGCCCAGTTTGATGATCTTCAACGCCACACGGCGGCGGACTGGCTCCTTCTGCTCGGCCATATAGACCGCGCCGAAGCCACCATCGCCGATCTTCTGGAGTAACGTGTAACGGCCAATCACCGTGCCGGGGCCTTCGGCGATTGGTGTCGTCACGGTGGCCTCGGTCAGATCGGGGAGCTTGCTCACGTTCACGGCGTTCCTGCCAAAGAAAGCTTCCGCATCCGGCGTTGCGCGGAGCAGGCTTTCGATGCGCTCTCGCATCGTTGGATTGCCCTCGCAGGCCAGGTCGAGGTAGGCGGATAGTTTCTCCGAGTCCGTGAATTGACGGGCGGCGTTGTAGATGGCCTCTTCGGCCGCGTTGGCGGTATTCATAACGTCCATATCGTTTGTCCTTCCATTGAGAAGTACGCTCTTTTCGCCTCTGAACCGACAGGGATTTTCCCACGAACGAGCCATGATCAGCCGCCAGGTTTTGGACTGCGGCGACGGAGTCTTCGCAGTCGCCGCTTTCCGATTCGGGGAGACCGAGAGCTGCTTGCGAAGGGCCGAGACGTTCGGACAATCCGAGCCAAAGCGGTGACTTCGCTGCGCTCGTCACCGCAGTCCAAGACGCTGTCGCGTTGTTTACAGTCCACTGCGCGTCCAGAGTTGGAGCTTGAAGCTTTCCAGCTCGCCCTACCCAGCTATTTCGGAATTCGCTCGTAGAGCCAGACCTTGGCATAGGACCAGTACCGTTCGACGGTCCTGGGCGAGAGATGGAGCAGCTCGGCGATTTCCTTTTCGTCCAGACCCACGAAGAAGCGGAGCTTCACGACCTCCGCCTTTTCGGGCGCGAACAGAGCCAGTTCGTCCAGGGCGGTGTCGATCTGGATCAATCGCTCGTCATCGGCCGGCGCGGCGATTTCCACGTCATCGATGTCCATGCGCTGGAGGGCGCCCCCATGGCGTTCGCGCGATTTGCGCCGGGCGCGTTCAATCAGCAGATGCCGCATCGCCTGCGCGGCGGCGGAGAAGAAATGGCGTCGGCTCGCATACTGGCGGTTGGAGCCATCGACCAGCCGGAGCCAGGCTTCGTGAACCAGGGCGGTCGCCTGTAAAGTCTGGCCGTCGGGCTGCTGGGCCATCTTCGCGGCGGCGAGTTTTCTGAGCTCCTCGTACACCAGCGGCAACAGCTCCTCCGCAGCTTTGGGGTCTCCGTGCTCGACAGCATTCAACAGTCGCGTCACGTCGCGCATGGCTGATTTGCAGCAGCGTACGGAAAAAGGTCAGACGGACAATCGTCTCTAACGTCCGTTGGAATCCGGCGGCGCGCCAACTGCCGCTGAACACTTGAGCCGACTCAGTTCTTCTCTTTGTCGAATCATGATTGTTTAAGTTCCGCCTCGACCCAGTGTCGCAATCTTCGGATGAATTCTCGGGCCGCCTTGCGATCGAAATTGACAGCCGAAGAGGGATCTTCGTAACGGTAGATCGTAGCGTAGGGTGTCAGCAGGTCTAAATCCGACAGCTCGGGTGGCAGTGACTTGCCCCGGTCTTCGAGCAACTCGATCAGCGTTTGCAGGTTGTGGGTCTTGGGGTAATTTACTCCCAGCTCAACCAAGCGCGCTTTTAACAACTTCTCAACCGCCTGCTGGGAATGATACCCCACCAACTCATCCGGAATGACCGGGTCTTCAAGCACTTTGTCCACCAGCGCTTCGTCCGCTGCGGCTTTGCGCAAGAGCATCGCGCTCTGCTCACGGGGACTCATAGAGCACCTCTCCCTCCCGTTTGGCTTCGAAATAAACCGTGCCGGGAGTGCTCGCCAACTCCTCGAACATGCGTTCGCTGATCACGACCAGCTCGATCGGGAGGATCAAACCTTTCAGCACTCGGTTCAACCGCACGATCTCGGCCACACGATCCTCCACCTCGCGTTTGACAACTAGCAAGTCCAGGTCGCTATCTTCACGTGCATCGCCCCGCGCGCGAGAACCGAAAAGAATGATCTTTCTCGGGTCAGCCGCTTCCACCAGCCGCCGAACAGCTTCCGCAATCTTCTCAGGCGTCACCGCCCAAACAGGCTTCGTGGTTGGGTTCATGCGCCGAAGATTACTTTAGCGGCATACCCTTGCAAAGAGCTTTAGTTTCTCTCGGTCGGGTGCGGCGAGGCTGGGACGGGCACCGGACGATTTTTGACATGCCTTTCCCCCCAATCCAACATCTCGGCGAGAACGTGAAGGACGGACTCGCGCGCCAGATATCCGTGGGATTCGTGGGGCAGCAGAACGAGCCGCGCCGTGCCGCCGTTGCCACGGATCGCCTGATAGAGCCGCTCCGATTGGAAGGTGTGCGTGCCTTGGTTGTTGTCCGCTTCCCCGTGGATCAGAAGGAGCGGTTCATTGATCTTGTTCGCGTGCGTGAAGGGGGAGACTTTGAGGTAAACATCCGTGGCCTCCCAGAAGGAACGGCGTTCCGCCTGAAAGCCAAAGGGTGTCAGCGAACGATTATACGCCCCGCTGCGCGCAATGCCCGCCGCGAACAAATCCGAGTGAGCGAGGAGATTTGCCGTCATGAAAGCGCCGTAACTGTGGCCGGCCACAAGGATGCGATTCGGATCGGCCACACCCATTTCCACCAATTTGTCGATGGCGGCTTTGGCGGAGGCAACGATCTGTTCCACGAAAGTGTTGTTCATAGTTTCAGGGTCGCCCACCACCGGCATCGTGGCATCCATCAACACGGCGTAACCCCGCAGGAGGAAGAACAGCGGCGACGTGCCTCGGTAAAAGACGAAACTGTTGGGTGAGCTACGCACCTGCCCCGCGGTGGCCGGGTCCGAGTATTCGAGGGGATACGCCCAGAGCAGGACCGGCAGACGGGTTCCTTTCTGGTAGCCAACCGGGAGATAGAGCATCCCGGAGAGAGGAACGCCGTCCGCTCGATTGAACTTCAGCAATTCACGCGTCACTCCGGTAAGCTGCGGCGCCGGGTCCTGAAAACTTGTCAATGGCGTGCGCTGACCGGACTTCAGCTCCAAAAGCGAATAGTTCGGGGGCTGAGTCTTGCTTTCGTGGCGGAGCAAAACGTCGTTGCGCGAGGCGCCCGCGAACGTCTCGACCGATTCGACACTCGTTGCCGGGGAGCGGAAGAGACGTTCCTTTTGGAGAGTTTTCAAATTCAGTTGATCGAGGAACGGACGGTTTCCCTCCGGAGTCGCGCCCCAGCCCGAAAGATAGACCACCTCGCCGTTCTGAATCACCACACGCTGGCCGTCCGGACGCAGTTCTGTGAGCGGTTCGCCCGGGTCGCCGTAATCGTCATTCACACTCAAGTCGAAGAGAACACGGCGGCTTTCTTGCGGACGGCTCAGATTCATCAATGCCGTTGTGCGCCAGCGCCGGTCGCGGTCGTACTCGGAAATGAGAACTTCATCCTGGCGTGGCAACCATTCAAAACCAGAAAAACGGTGCGTGATCTTAAGGACTTCCGCGGGCATGTTGGAAAAGGGCGCGTCCAGGCTGAAGAGCGCGTCCCGATGAGGCGCCTTCCTCACGGGATCGCCGCCATCCAAAGCTTCCGGCCAGACGAGCTTGGCCGGATGAAGCGCTTGCCACCGCACTCCGCGCGGACCTGTCGGGACACCCTGGGGCGGGACTTCATCCGACACCGGCAAATCGGCAATCGTCCGGATCAGCTTGCCGCTCGCGTCGAGCACCTCGACCGCGCGCGAGAAGTAAAAGAATGGGACTCGGTAAGAAAACGGCCGCTTCAAGCGCGTTCGCAAAATGTAACTTTCGTCCGGAGAAAAGTCGAAGTTGAGGACCAGGCCCGGTTCCCCGATTGGTTTCACGGTTCCAGTGCGCAGGTCGAGGACCGCGGGCTGGGCGGTGGCATGGTATTCGAAGAGCTGCTCGTCGTGGGGATTGCGCAGCAGATCTTGGTAGGTTGGGTTCTTTGAAGCCTTCCCAGAGGTTTCTTCAATGACGGGGCCCGCGGGAACGCTGGGTGCCGCAGGTTCGGTTCCGCGATTTGCGGGCACGAGCCGCACGAGCAGCGAGGCACTGTCTTTCATCCAGGCGAACGGCGCTCCAATAATGTCGTTCAGGCGAACACCCGAGACCGGCGATGCCTTTCCGTTGGTCGCGTCAGCGACCCAAAGCTCAACTCCCTGATCGGTGTCGCGTGTGAACGCAATCCGCTGGCCGTCGTGAGACCACGCCGGAAAACCGATGCGCGCGCCCTCTGGAAGCTGGACGGTGGTCTTTTGGCGATCCAAGAAACGGACGAGGTGATCCCCGTGTTGCGGAACAGCCGCTGGCGCGCACCCAACGCCGGGTCGATCCGCGCTCCGGCGAGGCGATAATAAGGGCGCGCTAACAGGGAGAGGGGAGGGAGCGCCTCGTACTCGACGAGCAGCATGGCATCGCGCTGCGGGCTGATGATCACACGCGGCGGAGGTGGTGCGTCCAAAATGCGCACGACATCCGCCGGTGGGAGGCGATAAGAAGATTGGCCATCTACCCGCGCACTGGAAGCAGTGAAGAAGAGAAAGACTGCCCCAACAAAACGAAGTTGAAATCCTTTCATAAGAAGACTCCAGATTACCGAGGGTCGCGGATACCGAATTTGCTGTTTCAGGATAGTTCGGAGAGTAATCGTCCAGCGGGGTTGGAACAAGGAAGAAGTCCCGCAAATCGACTCTCGTTGGTGCGTCCCTGAGTTGTCGGTAGCTCCGGTTTTCCGGCTGGCAAGTTACTCGGTCGTTTGACCTCGCGGTCCACGAGGCAAGAACGCCTCGGAACCTGCCGACAGGAAAGTCGGCGCTGCGCCGCTTCGCTCTGCCACCGGAGTCTAAAATTGAGTGACCCGCGCCAACCTAAGCCGATGCGGAACGATTGGATATCCGCGCTGCACTGGCGAAAGCCTGTTGCATTCGGCAGGGGTGCATCAAGCTCCTCGAATCCTCCCTCTCCTCCATCCGATGGAGGAGAGGGTTGGGGAGAGGAGGCACGTGTTTGTTGGTTCCCCTCTTCTCGGTCCTCTCCCCACTCGTTCCTCGCGGGGAGAGGATGAAGAGCTTAATGCAGCCCTGTTGCATTCGGATGGATGCCCATTTTCTGATTGCGCCAAACCTCTTCTGCTTTACGCTGCGTCCGGTTGATCACCAGCCTCTGGCAAACGGCCGCGGCGATTCCGAGCTACAAAGGTTATGAAGACCACCTCCATTCATTTAATTTCTACCATCATCCTCTGGAGCAGCCTGACCGCGGGCGCGCAAACGTACGAAAAACCGCCCAAAGAAATCCTTGAGGTTCTCCACGCGCCGAGTTCCCCGAACTTCTTGATCAACCCGTCCCGCACTGCCGTCCTGCTCGCCACTCCCGTTCGCTACCCGCCCATTTCTGATCTGGCCGAGCCGATGCTTCGATTGGCTGGCGTCCGGATTAACCCGCGCGCCAACGCGCCTCACGGCAGTTTCTACTTCACCAGCCTCGCTTTGAAGCCGCTTCCTGACGCCAAAGAAAGTCCGATTTCTCTGCCATCCGGTTTGCGGATCGGATCACCGCAATGGAATGCGGTCGGAACACGATTTGCCTTCACGAGCACGACCGAAAGCAGTGTGGATCTGTGGGTCGCGGAACTCGGCCAAAGTCAACCCAAGCGAGTCCCTGATGTGCGGCTCAATCCATTGCTGGGCGCGGCGATGCGGTGGTTGACAGACCAAGAGACGCTTGTTCTGAAGCTCGTGCCTCGGGATCGAGGCCCCGCGCCCAAGGCGCCGCCGGTTCCGCCCGGCCCGAAGATTCAGCAAAACTCAGGTCCAGTCACTGCGAGCAGCACGTACGAAGTCAGGGACGTGCTCCAAAGCCCGCACGACGCCGATCTGTTTGATTATTACACGTCGTCCCAACTCGCACTCCTCCATGTGCCATCGGGAAAGATCACGCAGATCGGCCCTGTCGGAATTTATACACGAGTGGATCCGGCGCCAGACGGAAAGCATTTGCTGATCGAGCGCCTTCACCGGCCTTACTCCTACCTCCGCGCCTATTTTCGTTTCCCTAAAGCCGTTGAGGTATGGACACGGGACGGCGAGCGAGTGGAAACATTAGCCGATCTTCCCCTCGCCGAGCAGGTGCCCATCGACGGTGTGCCGACCGGTCCCCGACAATACTCGTGGCAAGCCACGGAGCCGAAGACACTTTTCTGGGTGGAAGCTCTCGACGGTGGAAATCCGAAAACCAAAGTTCCCCACCGCGACCGGCTCCTGCTCAAGCCTCTCGGCGGAGCAGCCGTTGAAATGTCCAAAACCGAGCACCGATTCTCGGGAATCGAATGGCTCGAAAAAGAGGAACTCGCTCTGTTGTCCGACTATGACCGCGACCGGCGGTGGAGTCGCACCTTCCTGGTGAATATGTCCGAACCTGCCGCGTCGCCAAAGCTGCTTTGGGACATGAGCATCGACGAACTTTACAGGCATCCAGGGTATCCGATTTCCCGCGTTTTGCCGACCGGCGCATCGGCGGTGCTCCAGCAAGACGATTGGATTTACCTGGACGGCTCCGGATCATCACCGGAGGGTGACCGTCCATTTTTGGATCGGTTCAATGTGCGAACCTTGAAGGCGGAGAGGCTTTTTCGCTCCGACCGAACCAGCTTCGAATCCTTTGTGGCATGGCTGGCTCCCGCGTCCGGGACATTCATTACCCGGCGCGAAACTCCGTCGGAGCCTCCCAACTTCTTCCTCCGGACACTCGGTCAAGCGCTCACGGATCAGACTCCGCCAGGCGAACCGACCTTTGCTTCGACCTTGCAGCCGATCACACAGTTTCCCGATCCGGCACCGCAGTTGCGCGACATCAAAAAAGAGCGCGTAGCTTATGTCCGCGAGGATGGCATACCGCTTTCATTCACGCTCTATCTTCCGCCCGGTTACAAGCCGGGCACTCGACTGCCCACGGTGTTTTGGGCTTACCCTTATGATTACGCAGAGAAGGAAGTCGCCGGTCAGTTCTGGGGATCGACGCAGCGTTTCACAACCATGGGCGGAACCTCGCACCTGTTTTTCCTGCTGCGAGGATACGCCATCCTGGACGACGTCGCCATGCCTGTGGTCGGCCCCCCGGAGTCGGCCTACAACACGTTCATCGAACAGATCGTGGCCAACGCGAAGGCGGCGATCAACAAGGCGGTGGAACTGGGTGTCACCGACCCGGAACGAGTCGGCGTCGGTGGCCACAGTCACGGAGCCCTCATGACCGCGAACCTTCTAGCGCACTGCGACCTTTTCCGAGCAGGCATCGCTCGCAGTGGCGCTTACAATCATACCGTTCGCCCCTTTGGTTTCCAAAATGAGATCCGGACCCTCTGGCAGGCCCGGGACGTATATATCCGCCTTTCGCCGGTGCTCAATGCGGACAAGATCAACGAACCGCTGTTGCTTATCCACGGCGAGTTGGACGTCAATCCAGGCACGGTTCCGCAGCAATCCGAGAAGTTATATGAGGCTTTGCGCGGTCTGGGAGCGACGGTGCGACTCGTGATGTTGCCTTACGAAAGCCACGGCTACCGAGCCCGAGAATCGACCGAGCACATCCTCTTCGAAATGCTGTCCTGGTTCGACAAATATGTGAAGAACGCCGGACCCCGGACGCGCGACGCGGCTTCCGCGTTGAGTGGCAGGTGAGCTTCGACGATTCAGGTTTCCACATTGTAGGTTTGATCACTCCGCTGGCCCGCCAATGCGGACATTCACGCGAGCAGTTTCTCGACGACCTTCCCGGCCACATCCGTCAACCGGAAATCTCGTCCCTGGAAACGGTACGTCAACCGCTCGTGGTCGAGGCCAAACAAGTGCAGGATCGTCGCGTGGAAATCGTTGATGTGAATCGGGTCCTTCACAATGCTCCAGCCGATTTCGTCAGTCTCGCCGATCACCTGGCCGCCTTTGATCCCGCCGCCCGCCATCCAAAGGCTGAAGGCGAACGGATGATGATCGCGACCGGTGTTCGGCTCACGCCCAATTCGGTTTTCGCCCAACGGAGTTCGGCCGAATTCGCTGCCCCAAATTACCATCGTTGTGTCGAGCAACCCGCGTTGTTTGAGGTCTTTCACCAGCGCAGCGATGGGTTGATCCGCCATGCCTGCGTTGAAAGTGAGTTCCGCGTTGAGGTTGCTGTGATGATCCCATGACGCGTGGTAGATATTGATGAAGCGGACTCCGCGCTCGACCAACCGGCGCGCGAGCAAACAATTCCGGGCAAAGGCCCGATATTGTCCCGGCCCGCCGCCGCGATCCGCCTTGAGCGGCGGATCTGGGCGATCCACGCCGTACCTGTCGAGCGTCTGTCGGCTTTCGCCGGATAAATCCATCAACTCCGGCGCGGCCGTCTGCATCCGAAACGCCAGTTCGTATGCGGAAATTCGGCTGGCAATTTCCGGATCGGCGACTGTTTTCAAACGCAGCTTGTTCAAGTCCATGATGGCATCGAGCCCCAGATGCTGCATTTCCGGGGTGATGCCGGGCGGGTTGCTCAGGTTCAAGACCGGATCGCCCTGGTTGCGAAACAACACGCCCGCGTAATTGGAGGGCAAAAAACCACTCGACCAAAGGGAGGCTCCGCCGCTCGTCCCGCGGCCTGCGGTCAGAACCACGTAACCGGGAAGATTTTGGCAGACGCTTCCCAGCCCGTAGTTCAGCCACGCGCCAATCGTCGGGCGCCCGAACGTGGCCACGCCGCAGTTCATCATCAACTGGCCCGGATGATGATTGAACTGGTCGGTGTGCATCGAACGGATGAGCGCGATCTCATCCGCGCAGGAGCCGAGGTGCGGCAACAGGTCCGACAGTTCCATCCCGCTCTGGCCGTGCCGCGAGAATTTCCGCGGGCTGCCCATGATCACCGCGGAGTCTTTCTGGATGAACGCGAACCGGACTTCTTTGACCAGCGATTCCGGCAGCTTCTGGCCGTGGAGCTCGTTCAGCTTGGGTTTTGGATCAAACAAGTCCATCTGGCTCGGCGCGCCTTCCATGAAGATGAAGATGCAAGCGTTGGCCTTCGATCCAAAGTGAGGCGGTTTTGGCGTGAGGGGAATCTTCGCCGTCAAGGGAGTTCCCTGAGCGAGCAGACCATCCGCCTTGAGCATGGATGCGAAGGCCAGCGCGCCCAATCCGCTCGCGGTCGAAGTGAGGAAATCCCGGCGGGTCAGGCGAAATATTTCATGAATGTCCATCTGACATTAATGGGTTCAGGAGTTGCTTCCTACCCCTCACCCGGCCTTCAGCCACTCTCTCCCCATCAGATGGGGAGAGGGACGGGGTGCACTGCAGTTGAATTAAGGACAACCGGCCGTTTCTTGCTCGTAATCGTGCTCTCACTCTTACTCCGCAACTCCCTGGAGAGATTAAGATTAGGAGTAAGAGTAAGAGTAAGAAGTCCTCGGAGTGGGAGGGAATTC
>JACQWK010000734.1 GCA_016209525.1 Verrucomicrobiota bacterium | reverse complement strand
TGGGAGGAGTGTCCACCCAGACCGCGTCCCAAGTGGCCAACACCGTCGCCAAAGTCGTGGCGGAAAGGGTTTCCACCGGACAGGCGGTTGACATGAGCCAGCCCTCCACAGTCGAGAGCGTGATTCAGCGCAGCGCTCAGATTTTGGGCGCGACGCTCGGCGCCGATGTGCAGCAGACCTCTGCCGGCGTGATCGCGGAAGGCAACCAAATCAAAGACGACGCGGTCGCGAGAGCGGCGAGTCCAATGGAAGCGTCCCGGGAAATCACCCGCGCCCAAGTCATCATCCAAGGCGAAATCCCGCCGGTCTTGACGCAGATTGCGGCCAGTGCTTCGACACCCGCTGAAGTTTTGGCAACGATTTCCGGGGCGAGCCTCGCGCAGAAGGTCCAAGCGGCTCCAGTCGGAGATGTGCAGGGCGATGACACGCGTCCGGGGACGTTCTATTTCGGGCAAACAACTTTCCGGCTCCAGACTTCGCGGCCGGATCAGGCGAACGTCACGGTCTATCGCACGCTCGGCAATCGAGGACCGGTCAGCTTGACGATCGCCCTCAGTGTCAACGGCGAGCCGCCAAGGGCCGCCGTGCGCGTCACGTTCGCCGATCGGGAAATCAGCAAGACCGTGGATTTGGCCGGGGCCTTGCGAAATGAGAGCGCCCTTTATTACCAGGCCACGGTCGGACTTCGACTCGTTTTGGACGCCAGCGCTCCGCCGCTTGCGGCCTTAGGCGTTCCAGCCGCCGCCACCCTGGCTAAGGTGCCCCCCACGATCACGGTGCGCCTGCAGGATCAAATCGCGATTCGAAACGAACCGTTCACTCTGGCCGTCTCAGCGACGGGCGCGCCGCAACCGAGTTACCGCTGGCAAAAGAATGGAATCGACCTTCCGTCGGAAACATCGTCGCGTTTGTCTGTGCGGAGCGCCGACCTGTCGGACTCCGGTGCCTACACCGTGATTGTCTCTAATCCTGCCGGTTCAGCTTCGGACACGGCTACGGTCACCGTGGTCGAGCGCGTCCGAATTCTTTCTCCACCCACGAACCAATCGGTTTATGCTGGTGACAGCACGACGCTCGACGTTGTGGCGGAGGGAACGCCGCCGCTCCGTTTCCAATGGCTCAAAAACGAGCGGGTGATTCCAGGTGCAACCGAAGCGAAGCTCGCGTTGAAGGACGTACAAGTTGCCGACGCTGGGCGGTACGCGGTCGTGATCACCAATCCTGCCGGCTCGGTCATCAGCCCGGAAGCGACCCTGTCCGTCCAAGCCTTTCGTCCGCCAGCCATTGTTTCCCAGGTCTTACGCCAAACTGCGAGAGAAGGGGACAACGTCACGTTTTCTGTGGAGGTGATTGGGACGCTTCCTCTCAACTTCGAGTGGCAGAAAGACGGCAAAGTCATTGCCGGCGCGACAGGTCCGGTGCTCGAGCTGAATACAGTGTCCCCGGCGGATGCCGGACAATACAGCGTCACCGTCCGGAATCCCTACGGTGCGTCGTCCAGCACCGGCGCGTTGACGGTATATTCTCCGCCACGGATTTTGGCTTCGCCACAGGACCTCGAGGTGCCTCAAGGGGCGGAGGTTAGTTATTCCGTTGAGGCGGTAGGCAGCGCGCCGCTGCAATATGCTTGGTTCAAGAACGGCGATTTGATGCCAACCGCGACCAACTCGACGCTGATTTTGCAGGGTGTTCGTGAAGCCGATTCAGGCAGTTACCGCGTCGTGGTCAGCAATGGATTCGGACAAGCTGCGAGTCCCGAGTTCAATTTGCAGGTGGTTCAATTCGAGCCGCCGATCATAACGCTTCAACCGTCAAATCGATCTGCGTTGCCAGGCGCCACGGTCGAATTCACAGTCGAAGCGAGCGGCCGCGCCCCTCTCGGTTATCAATGGTTTAAGAATGAAATTCCGATCCCTGGAGCCACCAATCGAGTGCTCACGCTGTCGGCAGTCAACGACTCGGACTTGGGAACTTACAGTGTCATGGTCAAGAACCCTCGCGGTTTTGTCAAAAGCTCGGGGGCCGCTTTGACCTTTGGCATCCCCTCCTTGGCCATTGCCAAGCCCGCCCGTCTTCCCGACGGCAGGTTTTCGTTTTCTTTCCCCGCCCAGGCGGGAAAAACGTACGTCATCGAGTTCTCAACCGACCTGCAAACTTGGCAGACCTTGCCCCCAGTAAGCAGCGGTTCGAGCCAGGTGACGTTCGTGGATCCGGATTCCCCCGGAAGCGGGCTTCGATTCTATCGAGTCGTGCAAATGCCGTAAGGTAGGGATGGCGTGCCTGCGCCGCCAGCGCCGCGTGGAGCTGCGAAACCGAGCGGGCAGTCCGTGACAGTGCCGCCCGCCGCTACGGACGAATTGGAGCCGCGCCAAACCTGCCAGGGCTGCATCAAGCTCTTCATCCTCTCCCCGCGAGGAACGAGAGGGGAGAGGACCGAGGAGAGGGGGAACCAACAGAAACGCGCCTCCTCTCCCCGACCCTCCATCCGATAGAGGAGAGGGAGGATTCGAGGAGCTCGATGCACGCCTGCAAACCTTGTGAACTCGCGTGTTTTTGCTTGAGCGCATTGCTGGGATGTGCTTCACTATTTCTGCGTAAGACGCGTGAAGAGGATGTCATCGGAAAGCACGCGGACAGCTCTTTGGAATCGGGGTGCAGAGAATTTACCCTGCCCATGCTCGTGATTAGAGACAAAGTCCTTGAACCGTAGTTTGTGAAAAAAAGGGACTCAAGCTAATGGTGGTAGCCGACAGGCCTTTATTGGAAGTCGAAAGCCGCCGGGCCAGTCCCACCTGTTTCTAAAATAGTTCAAAGGAACTGTTGACACACGGCATTACGGCGGGGTTTTTTTTAGTTTGAGTTTCCTTCAAAGCGCTTTCTCGTGGTATCCTGCAAACGTGGCGTCGGACGATCTATTTCATCAGTCTTCGTCGGGACTGGGTCCGGATCATGCCCCGAACACGCCGATCAGATTCAGCTCAAATGCTCCGCTCGCCGCGCGTTTGCGGCCGCGGACGCTCGCGGAATTCGTCGGACAGTCCCACATTCTCGGACCTGGACAACTCCTGCGGCGCGCGATTGAGGCCGACCGCGTCCAATCGGTGATTCTCTACGGACCTCCGGGAACCGGCAAAACCTCCCTCGCCCAAATCATCGCCAATCACACGCACTGCAAGTTCGAACGCCTGAGCGGGGTGGAGTCAAATGTCTCCGATATGCGGAGGGTCTTGTCGGGCGCGGCCAACCGGCTGGAAAACAAGGGGCAGCCCACCATCCTTTTCATCGACGAGATCCATCGCTTCAACAAAGCGCAGCAGGATGTGCTTTTGCCGGACGTCGAAGGCGGGATTGTCCGTCTGATCGGTGCCACGACTCACAATCCATTCTTCTTCGTCAATTCTCCACTCGTGTCTAGATCCCAGATTTTCGAGCTCTATCCTCTCAGCGAGTCTGATCTCGTGGACTTGTTGCGCCGCGCCCTGGCGGACCGGGAGCGGGGACTCGGCGGCTTGACCCTCCAAGCGGCAGACGAAGCGTTGCGGCACCTGGCGAAAGTCGGCGACGGCGATGCCCGCAAGGCGCTCAATGCTCTGGAGATCGCGGCCCTGACAACTCCTCCCGACGGGCAAAGCATCATCCGAATCGACCTGAAGGCCGCGGAGCAGAGCATTCAAAAAAAGGCGGTTGTCTATGACGGGGATGGCGACGCGCATTACGATACCATTTCGGCGTTCATCAAATCCATGCGCGGAAGCGACCCCGACGCGGCGCTGTATTGGCTGGCGAAAATGATCCACGCGGGCGAGGACCCTCGTTTCATTGCCCGGCGCATCGTTATCTGCGCGGCCGAGGATGTGGGGCTCGCGGACCCGATGGCCTTGGTTTTGGCGGTGGCAGCTCATCAGTCCGCTGAATTTATTGGATGGCCCGAGGCGCGGATTCCCTTGGCCGAGGCCGCCCTCTACATCGCCACATCGGAGAAAAGCAACAGCAGCTTGGCGATCGATGCCGCGCTTGAGGACGTCCGATCCGGCCGGACGCTGCCCGTGCCCGAGCACTTGCGTGACGCGCATTACGCGGGAGCCAAGCGCCTCGGACATGGTGAAGGTTACGTTTATGCCCATGCCCACCCAGGCCATTTTGTAGCGCAGGATTATCTCGGCGCGTTTCGCCGCTACTACGAGCCGACCGATCAAGGCCGCGAGAAAAAGATCAAGGAACGGGTCGAGAAGTGGCGGGCGCTCCTGAATCAGGCCAAAGCGCCAGGCCAGGAAGGATCCTCAAAGGCTTAGTGTGCGATTTGAAAGCAGGGCAGGCATCTTTCCTGCCCGCCAGTGGGGTTCAAAACCGTGAGAAGGAGGCAGGCTGGAAGCCTGCCCTACGTTTGCCAACCGCCTTTTGGGAATATGGTACAGGCTTTGTGAAAGCGTTTTTTGACATACTCATCACCCGTCCGCAGGAGGCTCTTTCCCCACTGGATGGGGAGAGCGATGGCGTCCGGGGCATCCATCTCATTTGAGAGCGACTTGGAATTAATGAATGACGAAACGAAGAATCTCAAATCGAGGATTCGCTCTCGGGTGCGCGCGGAGCTCGATCGGATTTCTCCGGATGAAAGGTGGAGGGCTTCGAAGCAAGCGTCCGAACTTCTTCAGCTCCAATCCATCTGGAAGAACGCCACGTCGGTGTTGTTCTATGCGCCGCTTCCCGATGAATTGGATCTGTCGCCGCTTTGGAAGGAAGCGATTTCTCAGGGAAAGCGCCTAGCGCTGCCGCGATTTCATCGCGAAGCGTGGGAGTACGTTGCTTGCCAACTGGCTGACCCAACGCGCCGTCTGGCGATCGGCCGGTTCGGGCTTCTCGAACCCCCAGCGGATTCTCCGCGGGTGGCGCTAAAGCAACTGGACTTGGTCTTGGTTCCTGGGGTAGCATTTGATCTAAGTGGACGGCGGCTCGGCCGGGGTCGCGGCTATTTTGACCGATTGCTGGCGAAAGTTTCCGGAACCAAATGTGGAGTCGCATTCGAGCAGCAGATCCAAGCGGAGCTTCCGCTCGAGCCGCATGACGTGCCTGTGGATTGCATCTTGACGCCGGAGCGCTGGTTCTGTTGCGGCCAGCGCCCGGCAATGAAATGACTTGGTTGAGTGACAGATTCGTGGAAAGCGCCGTCCTGGCGCTGACGGGCGCTCTTATCGGTTACTGGATTTCCCGCTGGAGAGAACGCTCCCTGGGAACCGCGATTTCCGAGAAAGCCGAGGAAGTCTTGGAAAAAGCGCGGCGAGATGCGGACACGATTGTCCGGGAATCTCGGCTCACGGGGACCGAAGAGGCCGCCAAGCTGCGTGAACAAACGGAGAAATCCTTCTCGGCGCAGCGGCGGGAACTGGCCGAGCTCGAGGGCCGGCTCTCCCAGCGCGAAGCCCTCATAAACGAACAACTCGAAGGCCTCGTCAGTCAGGAGAAATCCTTGCGTGCGAAAACGCTGGCGATCGAGCAGCGCGAAGCCGACTTGGACGCCCGCAACCAGGAAATCCTGGAGCTTCAGAAACTGCGCAAGGAACAGTTGCAGAGGCTCTCTCACTTGAGCGAAGAGGAAGCGCGTTCCCTCCTCTTGAAAGAAATTGAACAGGGAGCCCTCAAGGACGCCACGGAACTCACCCGCCACATCCTGGAGAGCGCCAAATCGAAAGCCGATGAGCAAGCCCGGCGCATCATCGGCCTGGCCATCCAACGCTATGCCGGCTCCCACAGCTTTGAAACCACAACTGCCACCGTGGCTTTGCAAGGCGACGATGTCAAAGGGCGCATCATCGGCCGGGAAGGCCGCAACATTCGCGCCTTCGAAGCGGCCACGGGGGTGACGGTCTTGATCGATGACACGCCCAGCGCCGTGGTCATTTCCGGTTTCGACCCCGTCCGGCGGGAAATCGCTCGAGAGGCCATGCAACGCTTGATTCTCGATGGCCGCATTCACCCCACCCGCATTGAGGAAGTGGTCGCCAAGGTCACCCAAGAAATCGATGAGGCGATTTTGAAGGCCGGCGAAGAAGCCGTCTTCAAACTCGGCCTGGCCCCGATGCATGCGGAATTGGTCAAAGTGCTCGGCCGCCTCCGATTCCGTTACAGCTTCTCTCAGAATATCCTGGATCACTCCATTGAAGTGGCCCACCTGACCGGCCTCATGGCCGCTGAAATTGGGGCTGATGTCACGGCCGCCAAGAGAACCGGCCTCCTCCATGACATCGGGAAGGCGATCAATCACGAGGTTGAAGGATCGCACGCCATTGTGGGCGCCGACCTCATCAAGCGCTACGGGGAGGCTGAAGACGTCGTCAACGGCGTCGCGTCCCACCACGGCGAAGTTCCTCACAGCAACGTCCTGGGTGTCCTCGTCAGCGCCGCGGACGCCATCAGCGCTTCGCGGCCGGGCGCGCGTTCAGAAACCGTCGCGACTTATATCAAGCGGTTGGAAAACCTCGAGCAAATCGGTCTTTCGTTTCCCGGCGTGGACAAATGCTTTGCCGTCCAAGCGGGGCGCGAGCTGCGAGTGGTGGTCCATCCGGACCAGGTCAGTGATGAACAGGCCTTCGCGCTGGCGCGAAACTTGGCGCGCAAAATCGAAGGGGACCTCCATTATCCAGGTCAGATTCGAGTCACCGTCGTGCGGGAAACCCGCTGCGTCGAATTCGCGAAGTGAGCTCAGCGCCCTTCCATGAGGGACGGCGGAATTCCGTGCTCCCAATTGCGCGGCGCGTTCCAAGGCCGCTCGGAGAGCCGTTCGGAATCGGAGGTCGCGCACCCGGCGAGAAAAGAAACACAAACCAAGGCGAGGAAAAAAACCCCAAATTTGAAATGCCGCGCGTTCATTCGAATTTGCATTCCGGGTGAGATTATTCGATCTGAAAGCGTCGTTTCAACTGCCCCTCACCCGTCCTACGGACACCCTCTCCCCATCGGATGGGGTGAGGGGTTTTCGTCTCATGAGGAAAGCGAATTAGAACCAAAGTTAGTACAAAACTTGATCTCCCTCCATCACGTCCGTTTGCTTCCAGTCCGGAAGGACGTTGGCGATACTGCGATTCGGTTCGACGGTGGTGATCTGCACCTTTCCAACAAGTTTGCCGTCCCGATTCACCAGCATCTGTCCGTGCTTAAGGACACCCTGGTTTCCCCCGATGTCCAGCACGACAAAATCGTATTTGGGATCCACGGCCAGCACTTTGCCTTTCAAGCCCGTAGGAAGGGCCACCTCGACTCTCCTAGTTCCTGTGTAGCGGGCAAGCTCCGCACTCAGTTGTTTCACTTGGCTCAGGAGAATCGTGTTCTCTCCGGCAAAGGCGTCGCGTTCTTTCGCCACTTTGCTCGCAGTTTGTTGCAGCTCCTTGATGTCCTTCGCGGCGATTCCGAGCGACCGCCATTCCGAAAGGTCGTTGCGCAGCTCGTTCCGTTCCTTCTCGGCTTCCGTCAGACGGCCGAACAACTCGTCGGCGCGTTTCCTTTGTTGCGCGAGCTGTGCGGAGGTCGTGTTCAGAATCTCGGTCTTGACTTCCAGCTCCTGTTTGGCTTTGTCGGCCTCTTGTTTGGCGGTCTTGGCCTCTCCTCTGGCCTTGGCTTCAGCGCCTTGGGCCGTTGCCAGCGAATTCTTGGTGTCGGTCAACTCGGTCGTCATGTCGGCTATTCTTTGCGCAACCTGGAAGTGCCCGACATAGAGACCACCCAACCCGGCCAGGATCGCGACGACTAAGCTAATTCGCAATAACATGTTCCAAATAGATGAGGTTTAAAAACTGCCGGCTACACTAGACAGTCGTTCTGAGGGTGTCAACGTTCGTTTGACACCAAAACCCTCTTTCGCGCTCGATTCTCGAAAACATTCTGCACACGCACCTCGACATGTGTTCCCTCTCTCTTGAGGGAGAGGGTCAGGGTGAGGGTGAACGCGCCGAGCGAAACGGAGCCGCGGGGAACGGTCGGCAATTCTCCCTCACCCCAGCGCGCTCCCGCTGGGAGAGGGGGATCATCTTCCGCTCGCAGTAGAATCAAGCTGCACCAAGGACGGAGCATGTTCGCATCAGTTCCGGACGGACCAACGTGGTCCCCTTCGGCTTGAGTGGGGCAGGGGAGAGAGGTGGACAAACTTTTGCACTGATTCGTTGAACGCTTCTATTAATCTCTCGCCGACATGTCGAAGCCATCGATCACCGTCTCTGTCCGCGAGCTTGTTGAGTTCGTTCTCCGAAGAGGCGACTTGGGGACGGATCGGGATTTCTTCAGCCCGACTCGTGCCTTGGAAGGAACCCGCGGCCATCAGCGTTTGCAGCGGTCGCGCCCACCCGGCTACCAATCCGAAGTTCCTGTCTCCGAAGAGATCGAAGTCGCAGATTTTGTGCTGAAGATCACCGGGCGCGTCGATGGAATCCTTCACACCCCGGAAAGCTTGCTGATTGAGGAAATCAAAACTGTTCGCGCCGGTTGGTCGTGCGAGCCGGATCCGCTGCATTGGGCCCAAGCCAAAGTGTATGCATTTATTTATCTGGCTCACAGTATCGGGGCCCCCCACACCAAACCACCGGCCCTGTCCGTGAGGCTCACGACAGACCCCTCACCCCAGCCCTCTCCCCTCAGAGGGGAGAGGCAGTGGCGTGTTCCGCGCCGAATCGATCATGAACCGAGGGATAATTTTCCGGTTATCGACGTCCAGCTTACGTATCTGGAATTGGACTCGGATGCCGTGACGCCGTTCCGCCAGTCATTCGCAGCGGCCGAATTGGCGGCGTTTTTCAGGGACTTGACCGAAGGTTACCTGGCTTGGGTCGCCGAGCAAGTCGCGTGGTGGCGGTTGCGCGCCGCGTCCATTCAATCTTTGCAGTTCCCGTTCCCTGAATTCCGCGCGGGACAAAAGGCCTTGCTGAAGGCCGCAACCAGTGTATTGCAGGATGGCGGGCACTTGTTTGTCGAAGCGCCGACCGGCATCGGAAAAACCATCTCGATCTTGTTTCCGGCCGTGAAAGCCATCGCCGAAGGGCGGGTCGCCAAAGTCTTTTACCTGACCGCCAAGACCGTAGGCAAGACCGTGGCCGAAAAAGCTATCGCCGACATGTGTCGAGCGGGGCTCCGGGTGCGAGCTTTGACGCTGACCGCGAGAGAAAAAATCTGTTTCAACAATGGCCAACCGTGCGATGTGAGGACTTGTCCGTTCGCCATCGGATACTATGACCGCGCGAAAAATGCGATGCGGGCCGCGCTGGAGCAGGAGTGCCTGGCCAGGCCGGCGGTGGAACAAATCGCACGACAGCATCAAGTCTGTCCGGCGGCCCTCTGCGCAGATGTCGCGCCTTGGACCGATGTCATCATCTGCGACTACAACTACGTCTTCGATCCCAAGGTTTATCTCAGGAGTTTTTTCGAGCCAGTCGCCGGTGAGTACGCCTTCCTCGTCGATGAAGCCCACAATCTGGCCGACCGGGCGCGCGAGATGTTTTCCGCCGATTTGGTCGAGCGGGAGTTTGACGAACTGCGTCGCGCGATGAAGGGTCGCTTGCCGCGCGTGGCCAGGATTGCGAGCCTGTTCACCGAGCGACTCGCCGCCCTTGCTCAAGAAGGCCCCATGAGCGGCGACCCACGCCGCGAACTTGCGTTCGCTCGAAGAGGAAGCCCCACCGAATTGGTTCCGCTGCTCCGGAACTTCCTGGGGGAAACCGAAGTCTGGCTGGCGCAAAACCAGCCGGCCGAGTTTCGCGATGCGTTGCTGGCGCTTTACTTTCGGGCCGCAGATTTTTCGCGCACGCTGGAGATTTTCGACGAACGGTTCGTGACGATTTGTTCCAGCCAGTCAGAAAACGTAGGGCAGGCTTCAAGTCTGCCGGATGAAGGGGCGTCATCGCCCCGTGGTCCGGGCGGCAGGAAGCCGCCCGAACTGGCAGGCTGGAAGCCTGCCCTGCATTACCAAACGGGCCGGAGCAGCAGCGCGATTAAGCTTTATTGTCTTGATCCGGCCTCGCTCCTTCAAGAGGCTGCCGAGCGCGGTCGGTCGGTTATCTTCTTCTCCGCCACGCTTTCTCCCCTCGATTACTTCCACGATCTCTTCGGCCGGACGGAGGAGGATGTGACTCTGAAACTTCCCTCGCCGTTCGCAAGAGAGAACCTCTGCGTCCTCGTGGCGGACCATATCGCCACCGACTTCAAACGTCGATCGGCCACGATTGATCACGTGGCCGATTCAATCGCTGCGGTGGTTCAGGGGAAGACGGGGAATTACCTGGTCTATTTCCCATCCTACCAGTACCTCACCCAAGTTTTGCAGCGCTTCCGTCAGCTTCATGCGGGATTGGCCATCCAGGCCCAGAGGTCCGGAATGCGAGAGGACGAGCGCGAAGCGTTCCTCCAAGCGTTTCGTTGCGACCATGAACAATCGCTGATCGGGTTTGCGGTGATGGGGGGCATCTTCGGCGAAGGGATCGACTTGGTGGGCGATCGTTTGGTCGGCGCCGTCATCGTCGGTGTGGGTCTTCCCCAACTCTCCCTGGAGCGGGATCTGATCCGCGAGTATTTCGAGGCTAAGAATGGCGCCGGCTTTGACTACGCTTACGCCTATCCCGGAATGACGCGAGTCTTCCAGGCGGTGGGTCGTGTGATCCGCTCGGAGAATGATCGGGGCGTCGTTTTACTCGTCGATACCCGTTTTGCCCAGGATCGTTATCGGAGTTTGTTCCCGCCTTGGTGGGATGCCAGGACCGTCCGAAGCTGTGGGGAAATTTCCGCCGAGGTTCAACGGTTTTGGGGACAGTAAGATCGCTTTGCAGCATTTCTGAAAACCGAGTTTTTGGGTGGGACAGGCCACCGGCCTGTGTCACAGCACTAGCCCGCCGGGATTTGTGGCGGCAAGTTGCCGCCGAACTGCGGGCTGGTAGTCCGCGCCACCCATTTTTCAAATAACTCTTAACGTTTTAACGCTTCAAAGAATCACTTGTCGGATCAATCCTGATCGCGTTCCATGCCGCGCCAAATGCTCCGGCAAATTCGCCCAACTCCGCGGGCACGATCTTGATGCCGCTGGGGTTCGTCTTCCACTCGACTTCACGTACCGAGCGCACCAGCGGCTCGAACAGCGCCGCGCCGGCCCTGGCGATGCCTCCTCCGATCACCGCGATCTCCGGATCTAGGATGTTGGAAAACGAGCCAATCGCGGAGGCGAGAGCCTTGACGGACTTCAGCCAGACGCGCGTGGCCTCTTCATCGCCGGCCACGTGAGCGGCGATCAAATCGTGCGTGGTTTCGAACCGTCCCGCGCTCCGTTCGCGGATCGAGCAGTTGCCGATAGCCATTTCCAGGCTGCCCGGCATGTGGCAGACATCCGGCGGCCCATCGAGATCGAGGCAGGTGTGACCCAGGTGTCCGGCTTTTCCGCTCCGGCCTTGCAGGAGCCGGCCATCCACCATCGCGGCCCCTCCCACGCCAGTGCCGAGGGTGATCATGATCACGTTCTCACACCTTCGCGCCGCGCCTTGCCAGACCTCGCCGAGCAACGCCGCATGCGCATCATTCAGCACCGGGATCGCGCTTGGTGTTCGCAGGAATTCCGACCAGATGAGTCCTACGAGTCCACGGAGCCGGCCGGGCATGAATGCAATAGAACGCCCGTCCTTGGCCGCCAGACCCGGCGCGGAAAGGCCGATTCGCTGCGCCGGTTGGCCTCTCTCGGCTCCGACCCGCCGCACCAATCGACGGATCGTCTCCGCGAAATCCATCCGGCGTTTGGGGTCGAACGGCTCGTTGAAACGCGCCAAAGCGCGGCCGCTCGGAGTCACCGCAACGGCCTTAACGCTGGAGCCTCCGAGATCAATGCCGAGAACGTAAGCTCGGGGAGCGAGGCGCGAGGCGCGAGGCGAGGGGCAAGAGGCGGCGCGTTCCTCCTTTGCGCTTCGTGAAACTTCGGATTTCCTCATTCGTCATTCAGTGCTGTCCTTCACTGACGCACCACCCCCCATCGACGGCAAGCACTTGGCCGGTGACGAACTTCGATTCGTCCGACATGAAATAAACCGCCGCGGAGTCGAGGTCTTCCGGGCGCCCGATGCGCCCGCCATCGAGGGGTTGTTTGGTCCTGATGAACTCCAGGATTTCAGGATTGGCCTGCGCGCGCTCGGACATCGGTGTGGCGACCAGAGCGGGAGCCACAACGTTGATCCGAATGTCTTTCTTCGCGTAATAGGCGGCACAAGCTTTGGTGAGGCCAACGACGGCCGCCTTCGTCGCGGCATACGCATGGGTGGCGAAATAGCGAGGCGACGGCGAGAACGCAAGGACGGAGCTCATGTTCAGAATGCTTCCGCCGGTGTTCTGTTTGAGGAATTGCCTGACGGCCTCGCGATTCGAGTGGAACAACGAAGTGAGATTCAAGTTGAGCGTGTACTCCCAGCCTTCGTCGGTAATTTCGTGCAAGGGCCCGTCGCCTCTCCTGCGTCCGCTCCCGCCTGCGACGTGGTACAAACCATGAAACCCGCCAAATTCCTTCAGTGCTTTGCGGATCGCTTTCGTCGCAGTGTTAGACCGTGACGCGTCTGCCGCGAGTCCGGAGGCGGACCCGCCCAACTCCTCCAGTGCCGCCTCGACCTTCAAATGGTCCCTGCCCACGACCATCACCTTGGCGCCTTCGCGCACAAAGGCTCGCGCGGCGCACAGTCCCAAACCGGTCGTACCGCCGATCACAACGAGGACTTTGTTCTTGAGCCGATCCACGCGGATGTAATAGCCGAAACGGCCGGCCGGGGTCAGCCCTTAAAATCGAAATATTCGATCATGTTTTGCCAATCGGGCCGAGGCTCGGTATGCCATAGGGCATTGGCGAGAGAGCGGCCTGCCGCAAAACCGGGGGCTTGCAGACAGACGATGAAACGGACCATCACGACCCTTCTCATCATGCCCGCATTGTTCGGTGTTGGGTGCGGACGCTTCGTGGCACTACGAATGGTCCAGGCGCCAAATACTTACCCGGACTGGATCAAGCGAAAGCTGCCGATCGAGTTGGACCTTGGACAAAACGTCTTGACCAATTTTCCTTTGCGTTCCGCCGTGGTCGGGCCGCCCGCGGCACAACTGCGTTACCGTCTGATCGAACCGCGTGATTACAATGTTTCGTTCTCATCCACGAACTGGCAGAAACGCGGCAAGACTTGGTTCCGGCTCAAGTTCCGCGTCACTCTGCCCGGCTCGCCCAACCCTCGCACCTCCAAGCCGCGCGGCACGGTGGTGCTCCTGCACGGGTACAGCCTGGACCAACGCCGCATGGTTCCTTGGGCATTTCGGCTGGCCCAAGAAGGCTGGCAATGCGTCCTGCCTGATTTGCGGGGCCACGGCCGATCCACGGGCAAGCGCATCCACTTCGGCCTGATCGAAACTCGCGACCTCAGCCAATTGATCGACGAATTGCAGCGGAAGGGCCAATTGGTCGAACCCATCGCCGCCCTTGGAGAATCCTACGGCGCCACGCTTGCGCTCCGCTGGAAAGCTGCCGAGGCCCGCGTGCGCCGCGTGGTCGCGATCGCGCCCTACGCACAGCTCTCCACCGCCGTCCTGAACATGCGCCGGCACAACGCTTCGCTCATTCCCGCCTCTTGGATCAAAGCCGGTTTGGCGCAGCTTCCTCGGGTTTTGCAATCAACTGCGGCGCAATTCGACCTCACAACGGTTTTGCAGAACTCGCCGGTGTCAGCTCTGTTCGTCGCCGGCGCGCTCGACAATATATCGCCTCCGGAAGAGGTGCGCCGGCTGCACGCGCTGGCGTCGCCGGCGAGCCGGCTGCTGATCGTGCCGGACGCGACGCACGAAGCGGTGCCCTATTTTCTGAAGGATCTGCTTGAGCCGGCGATGTCATGGTTGGAGGAGCGGGAAAGTCCGACCCAAGCGCCATGAAACCGATTTGGCGGCAGTTCTCATTTTGACGACAGGCACGACCTGCGACCCGCTTGTAGTCCCGGCTTTAGCCGGTTTTCTCGCGCTGGCCGGCTGAAGCCGGGACTACATACCGGTCATAATAAGAATTGCTGCCGATTTGGCCAGGACGCTTGCGGAGCCAAAACGATCTGTTAGGTTTTGTTCGTGGACATCTCAACTCACTGGAGGAACCTATGCGAACTCAAATGAAGTGCCTGTTAGCATTAGCCTTGTTTGCGGCCTCAGCGACGACGACTGTCTTCGGCGGGGAGGCCGCGCCGAAACAGCCCGCGGCACCGGCCGCCGCCAAGAAAAAACAACCCGCGAGACAGGCCGTCCAAGGAATCGTCAAAGCCATCGACAAAACCGCGATGACCCTTTCCGTAGAAAGCAAGGGCAAGCTCAGAACGATCCACATGACTTCGCGCACGCGGTTGTCGAAGGCAGGCCAGCCCGCAACTTTCGGAGATGCGGCGGTCGGTGACGAGGTGACTGCCCAGATTCAGAAGAACGCAAGCGGAGAAGAAGAAGCGATCTCCCTCCGTCTCGGCGCTAAAGCCGAATCGAAGAAGGCGGCCAAAGGCAGCCAGAAACCGCCGAGCAAGAAGGACTGAGGGCTTGGAAGCCAGGCTCGCAACCGCGCGCCAGCGATTCCGAGCAACCAGGAATTGTTCGCGACGCGAAATAGCGGCGGGCGTCGTGCCTGCCGAATTGGAATCATGGCTTGCGCGGGGGTTCCCTGCGAGGGCCGCGTCGCTGGTTCGCAGGGAGCTTTGAATTCATGCCCTCGTAAAATCCGCGGAGGCGTTCCACCACGTCCGGATGCTTGACGGCCACGTCATATTGTTCCGAAGGGTCGCTCTCGAGGTCGAAAAGAGAGAAGGCTTTGGTCTCATCGCCGGTCAGTGCTCCGGGGTATTGGCTGGGATGCGCTTGTTCGTAGGGTGCCAGGATGGTCACGCCGTCCGGCGCGCGAGGATCGATCCATTTGGAGCCGGAATCCAGTATTTTGGGTTTCGCGGGCGGTTGAATGTGCAGTTTCCAGCGGCCGCTGCGAACCGTCGATAGACTCGGCCCCTGCATGCTGAAAATTGCCTCGTGCGGACTTTTCGCGCCGGACGCTAGCACCGGAAAGATGTTCTTTCCATCGATGGCTCGGTCATTCGGCGCCGGAATTCCGGCGAGCGCAAGGCAAGTGGCGAAGAGATCAGGCATCATGGCCGGCTCGTGGCTGAGGAGGGCCGGAGGAATTTTTCCGGGCCAGCGCGCGATGAGCGGTTCACGGATTCCGCCTTCCCAGCAATTGCCTTTCATGCCTCGCAAGCCGCCCGTGCTCCCGCCATACCAAGGTCCATTGTCGCTGGTGAACAGAACCAAGGTTCGTCCGTCGAGTTCCAAATCCTTCAGCGTGGCGAGCAGTTGACCGATGCTCCAATCCAGTTCGGCAACGGCGTCGCCATAAAGGTCCGAGCCGCTCTTCTTGTAGAAAGCCTCCGACGCTGCCAACGGTTTGTGCGGCATGGCTTGCGGAAAGTAGATGAAAAACGGCCTGTTCTGATGGCGCCGGATAAACTCCAGGGCGCGCTCGGTGTAGCGCCGGGTGAGCGTTGCTTGGACGACGGGATATTCGACGACCTTATCGGCATCAATCAACTGCACGGGCCGCATGTCGTTGCTGTAAAGAATTCCAAGATATTCGTCGAAGCCATGGCGGATTGGATTGAACTCAGGCGTGTGGCCCAGGTGCCACTTGCCAATGCAGATGGTTTTGTAACCGGCCGCCTGGAACTTTTCCCCCAGCGTGATCTCGGAATCCGGCAGGCCCACATCGTTCACGCCGGCATCGGGTGCGGGATTGCGAGTGACGCCGTTGCGAAACTGATAGCGTCCCGTCAGCAGCGAAGCGCGAGAAGGCGCGCAATAGGGACATGTGCTGTAAAAGTTCGTCAGCCGTGCTCCTTCGACCGCCATGCGATCGAGATTGGGCGTCTTGAATTTCGGATGGCCGTAGCAACCGAGGTCGCCCCAACCCAAGTCATCGGCAAGAATGAGGACGATATTCGGCGGGCGTGCAGCTTCGGCAGCTCGGCCCGCGGGATTACTACGGGTCGAGAGAAAGACGCAGAACAAGCCGACCAATAGCCTGACTACGGGCCGGCGCGGCACCATGTGCCGAGGAACGTGCATGCGCGGAGACCAGGTCTTCATTTGGCATCGGGTGTGGGATTCGCGGCGCCGGTGGTCAGTCTAAGCGCCTTTTCCGCTTCACGGCGGAGTTCGAGTTGGTCGGTGCGTGCCGACTGCAAGAGAGCAGGAACCGCCGCGTCTGCTTCCTTGCCCAAGACACCGAGCGCTCGGGCCGCGGCGACTCTGATTCGCTCATTTCGGTTCGTGAGGGCCTGGGTGAACGGATTTAGAGTGCCGTCGCCAATTTCAACCAAGGCGTTCAGGGCCGAGCGCGACGTGCGAGGATCGCCCTCCGACACGAGGTCGAACAGAGCCGGAACGGCGGCTTTTGCCGCGGGACCCAATTTCTCGCAGGCGATGATCGCTCTTCGCCGAAGCACATCGGCGGGCGTGAACTGGAATTGAATCAGCGTTTGGCGCTGGACGAGATCCATCCACTTCGTTCGGAGTCGGGAATCTTTGGCTTTCAGCATTCGGATGAGTGGAATGACGGCGTTGCTTCCCATGGCGCGAAGAGCCGGCGTGGCGACGTTGACCGTCTCTTCCGACTCGTAGTCGAACGCTTCCAGCCACGCGCTCAGTCGTTTGCCGTCGAACTCGGGTTCCTCGGGCGGAATCAGGGCATAGGCAACCGCCGCACCCATCACCGCGGCCAAGACGAGAATCCATCGATGTCTGATCACGGTCATCTATCCCGGCAGGTTCTCAGGGCGGCTAGGTGTCATTGAACGGCCAGTTGGCCGGCCGGTCGAACGTTTTTTCCTTTTCGCTGGGTTGCGGAATCACCCAGATCCTCCCGGCAGTTCTCGGCCAATGCCTGCAATCGCTTCACAACGTCCGGATGCTGAGGCGCGACATTGGAACGCTCACCAACGTCCGCTTCGAGATCGAACAGTTCCAGGCCGATGGATTCGTTGGAGTATCGGCCGGGTCTGGCGTTTCCCCCCGGAGGCGCCGGCTTCGGATATCCGTGCTCGAAGTGCAATTTCCATTTGCCGCTGCGAACGGCCTGCAGGTGTTGAGCCCAGTAGTAGAAGAATGTTTCGTGGGGCGTTTTCGCTCCCGGTTGGCCGGAAATCAGCGGCCAGATGTCTTTGCCGTCGATGATGCGATCCTTCGGCGGCTCCGCGCCCGCCAGTTTGGCCAGAGTCGGCAGGATGTCGAGGGTTGCAGCGAGTTCGCGGCAGACCGCGCCGGCCGCGATCTTTCCCGGCCAACGCATGATGCAAGGGACACGAACTCCGCCTTCAAAGGTCGTGGCCTTGCCTTCGCGCAAGGGGCCGGCCGAGCCCGCGTGATCGCCGTAAAGCAGCCAAGGGCCATTGTCCGAAGTGAAGATGACCAGCGTCCGATCTTCCAGTCCGTGCTTGCGGAGCGCGGCGAGGATTTGGCCGACCGACCAGTCGATCTCCATGATGACATCGCCGTAAAGCCCGCGCTCCGATTGGCCTTTGAATTTGTCACTGACATTCAACGGGACGTGCGGCATGGCGTGCGGCATGTAGAGAAAAAACGGATGATCCTTGTTTTTCTCGATGAACTTGACGCCGCGCTCCGTGTACCACGTTGTCAATTGAGTCTGATCGGGCATGTGCTCAACCGCCTTTTCGCCTTCGATCAAAGGCAGCGGCGGGTAGGTGCCAGGTTTGGCGGACGGATGATTGGGCCACATGTCATTGGAGTAGGGGAGGCCGAAGTAATCGTCGAAACCGTGGCGGGTCGGCAGGAATTGCGGGTGGTGACCCAGGTGCCACTTGCCGTAGATGGCCGTCGCGTAGCCGCGCGGCTTGAGCACTCCGGCGATGGTCAGTTCATCCGCATGAATTCCATTCTTCGAAGCGGGCCCAAGCGCGCCGAGGATTCCAATTCGATTGGGGTAGCATCCGGTCAGCAGGGCGGCTCTCGAAGCGGAGCAGACCGCTTGGGCGACGTAGAAATCGGTGAACCGCATGCCTTCGGAGGCCATACGATCGAGATTCGGCGTCCGGATGCCTTTCGCCCCGTACGGACCGATGTCGGCGTATCCCATGTCGTCGGCATAAATGATGACGAAATTGGGCCGCTGATTGCGAAAGTTTTCCAACTGCGGGTCGCCGGTCTTCTCCATGTGCGCCAGGAGCAAGTTCCGCAGACGCGCAACTTCGCTCGCGTATTTCGGTTCCGCGATCAAATTCACGCGCTCGTCCGCGTCGGCTCGAAGATCGAAGAATTGCTCCGGCACACCGGTGACGAACTGCTGAACGCGCCTCTGGATGGCTGAATCCGATTCGGCGGCCTTGGCCAGCGCCTTGTAGCTGAGGCCGTTCATCGCCTCGACGCGGAAATGGGGTGTGCCGTTGGGCCAGGCGTGAAATTGGTAGCTGAATTCCTTCGTTCTCACACAACGCTGGGCGAAACTCCGGCCGCTGCTGACGGTATTCACGTGCGTGATGACGAAGTCGCGGTCCGGCTGGGTCTCACCCCGCAGGAGCGGCATCCACGAGCGGCCATCCACGCCGGCGAGTGGCGATTGGTTCAGGAGCTCGAGCAGCGTCGGCAAGAGATCGACGCTGCTGACAAATTCCTCGCGCCGCTGCGGTTGTCCCATGCCCGGCCAGCGTAAGAGCACGGGCGACCAGGTGCCGTTTCGGTACACGCTCGCCTTGGAGAACGGGAACGACATTCCGTGGTCGGAGAGGAAGACGATCAGGGTATCGCCTTCTCGCCCGGCCGCCTTGAGCGCGGCCATCATTTCGCCAAAACTCAGGTCGAACCGCCGCACGCTCGTGTAGTACTGCGCCACCTCGCGTCGCACCTCAGGAATGTCCTCCAGGAACGATGGGACGGTGACTTCCTCCGGCCGGTAGGCTTTCACTGGAGCGTCATTCGCGCGCCTGGCGGCCTTATTGGGTTTCTTCTTTTGCTCTTCGGCCTGTTTGCTGTTGGCAAAGGGCCGGTGCGGATCGGTAATGTTCGCGCTCAGGAAGAACGGTTTCTTGGCGTCCGCGGCCGCCTGGAGGCACTGCGCGACGTGTTCTCCAAAAAGCTTCGGGTTCTTGCCGGAGCCCCCCAGCTTCAAATGCCACGGGAATTCCGTGTCCGGCTTCATATGCGCATGTTTGTCAATGACGGCCGTGAACCAGCCTGCGTCTCGCAGTAGCGTGACGAGCGTGGGCGTGCCTGGCTTGATGGGATTGAAACCCAGGGCGCCATTTCGATGCGGCACACGCCCGGTCATGAACGCCGAGCGCGATGGCTGGCAAATCGGCGCGCTAACGTGATGATTGATGAACCGGTGTGCCGTGGCCGCGAAGGCGTCAAGGTTGGGAGTGGCGCCAAGTTTGTTGCCCATCCAGCCGGACGAATCGGCGTTCATGTCGTCGGCGGTGACAAGGAGGAGATTCCATTTCGGCGAGTCTTCGGCGTGTAAGCCTGGGAAGAAATGAATCGCAAGCGCGAGAAGAGTGAGCCGACAAGCTGAGGCGATGGATCGATGCATGGTCGGATGATAATAAGGCAGAGTTCAGGATATTCGAGCGAAAGAATTCAAGGCTCATCCCTGATAAACGTGGCCCTGAAGGCCACGCGCCGCTCAAGCGGAGCGCCGGTCTCCGACCCGGCGCGAATCAGTCCGCGCTGAGAATCGCGCCAGGTCGGAGACCGGCCAGCAATTCTCATTTTGACGACAGGCACGACCTGCGACCCGCTTGTAGTCCCGGCTTTAGCCGGTTTTCTCGCGCTGGCCGGCTAAAGCCGGGACTACATACGGGTCATAATGAGAATTGCTGGAGACCGGCGCTCCGATTCCCGCGATTGGAACTTCCAAAAACGGATCGACCTGGATAGCAAAGTTCAGCTCACTTTCCGGAGCTTCGTGATCCGTCCGGTGTGCACCCATTCGGCGACGAAAATGTTTCCGGCCGGATCAAAACACGCGTCGTGCGGGTGCAGGAACTTGCCGGACATCCAGCCTTCGCCCTTCTCATTCCGACGCAGTTTCATGCCGTCCTTGATCACTTGCTCACGCCATGCGGGATCTTCGCCCAGATGCGCGATCACCTGGTCATTCTTGTCGAGCAGCGTGATGCGCGCGCTCAGGTCCGGCACGAGCATGACCTCACCGAGGATGTCGATGTTCGCGGGCAGGATGAACCCGTCGAGCGTCTTCAGATGTTTGCCTTCAAGCGTGAACCATTGCAGCCGCTTGTTCGCGCGGTCCGTGACGACGACTGAGGATTCGCGGCCCGGGCGATTGTCAATCCAGATGCCGTGAGGCGTATTGAACTGTCCGTTCTCCGTGCCGGGGGAACCGAACATCGAGAGCCACTGGCCGTTATTGTCGTAGCGATGGATGCGGTAGGAACCGTAGCCGTCGGCGAGAAGGAATCCGCCGTCGGGCAGGAACGCGTAATTGGTCGGCATGAAAGCGTCGCGGCCCCAGCGTTTGGTGGGCTTTGTATCCTCGTCCTTCGGGTAGAGTTGCGAATCCATCGGCGCGCGTTTTTCCCAGATGAGTTCGCCTCTGAGCGTGAGTTTGGCGAAGTTCTTCAACTGCTGGTAGCCGGTCACGTAGAGGAATTGCTCCTTGCCTTCGGTGCGCACCTCGAGCCCGTGCCCGCCGCCCTGGAACTGACTCCCAAATGCGCGGACGAACTTGCCTTGCCCATCGAAGACGAAAATCGACGGGTGATCCTTCAGGTTTTCGCGGCCTTCGTGGATGATGTAAAGCAGGCCGTCGCGGTCCAGGGCGACGTTATGCGTGGTTTGCCAGGAATAGTTATCCGGCAATTGCGCCCAGTTGTGGAGCACCTCGTAACGGTGGGATCCCGAGCCGATGACGAGTTGTTTCTCTGATTTCTGTGCTGTCAGCACGCGCGGGAACGCAAGAGCGGCGCCAGTCGCAGTGACGAATTGGCGCCGGGAGATTTGGAGTGAAGTCTTCATAAGCAATGGGATCAAGGTCAGTTGTCGAATTCCCCGGGAGTCTAGTCCGTCGCGATGGTCATGCAACACTGACTTTGAACGCGAAGAAATTTGCTGTAAGCAAGCAAGCTTGGTGGGGCGAGATTCCATTCGAGCCCTGACTTCAGAACGCACTAAGAGCCTGTTTCAAAAATGCGTGGCGCGGGCAACCTGCCCGTTCCGGTCGCCAACTTGCCGACCGGAGTGGCTGCGAGTGTCACGATGGCACCAGCGCCTGGCCTGTTCAGCGATGCGGCACGCGTTCCGTCCGGCAAGTTGCCGGACGCCACAAGCTGGTAGCCTATTCTACCCAAGAAAGCTTTTCCAAGCGCGCTTTGAGCGGATTCCCCGGAGCGCGGCTGTGTGCGCAGCACCAGCCGCAGCGGCCCGGCTATTCCAGTGCGCTGCGGCTGGGTCTTGGACCACAGCCGCGCTCCGTTTTGGTTGCGGCTTCGCCGCGCTTCGCAGTATGACCGACTTGCGGTCGGTAGAGCGTCGAGCGCTCCGGCTTTTTCAGAGATGCCGAGGCGGCGCAGGACTACCCGATTGGGCGCTTGTCGCTAACATTGCGAAGTGGTATTGCTTCCCAGGAGCAGCATTTTGAACGGCTGAATTGTGCGAGGTCATTATGTCCAATGGAATATTCGAAAATGAAGTCGCCACGCTCTATCGCTTGCTCGGCTTTGAAGTGAAGCAGAACACGAAACTCTGCGGCATTCAAATAGACCTGATGATCGAAAAGCGCGAGGGTGGCCTGCACTGTCAGGCGATCGTGGAGTGCAAGGACAACCAGGTCACGGCGGCCGACCGCGACCAGATTCTCGCCCAGCAAAACCTCGCTCAACATAGGCTCCCAAAGTTCCGCTGGATCGCTGTCTCCTCAATCGGGTTCGCCGCGGATACCCGAGTGGCTCTCGAAGGGGCTGGCATTGACTGCGCCACCTACTCAGATCTCCTTCGCGAGCTCGTGCCTCTCGACAACTACGCGAAGTTGCTCATCAGTCAGATCGAGAATGAAATCAACGATCAGGAAAGAGGCTGGGGGGGGCGCGACCTCTTCATCCCACCGGATCTCGAAACCGACATCACTTGGGAGAAATACCCTGCGGTGGCCCACTTTGACAGATGGCTCAGCAATGAGCGCTCCAACTTGCTCGTCGTTCTCGGTGACCTCGGCACGGGCAAGACAACGTTGCTGGGTTTCCTCGCCTACCAACTGGCCCGCAACTTCCGCGACGATCCCGTGCGCCATCCGGCGCCCGTGCTCATTCCGCTCCGCCAAGTGCGCAGGGAAGTCTCCCTCGACAGCATCGTCATCGAACATTTTCGTGACTCCGGTCTACCAGGCCTCAACTTCCCGCACTTCGAGTCCCTGCTGCGCAAGGGACGCATCGTCCTATGCTTCGACGCTTTCGACGAAATGGCTGACCGCGTCCGCTGGGAAATCACGCAAGGCATTTTTCAGGAACTTTGCCGCGCAGCTAAAGGCGCCGGCAAAGTCATCCTCACCTGCCGCACGCACTACTTTAAGGACCACACCGAACAAGCCCGTCTGATCGGCGAGGATCCGTCCCTCACCGCCGCCGAGACCGCGCTCTACAGGGAACTCCATCGGCAATCTAACGCCGAAGTGGTCTACCTGCAGGAATTCAACGACGCTCAAATCCGCGAATACCTCCAGCGTGCGCGCGGCAGCCATGCCGACGCCGACTGGCAAAATATCCAAACGATCTACAAACTGCGCGACCTCGCTCAGCGCCCGCTCCTGCTTGACATGATCGTAAGATCCTTGCCAGGCCTGAAGCGCAGCGAACAGGTCAACGCTGCCAGCCTTTACACTGTGTACACAAACCTATGGGTGGAGCACGACTTCAAGAAAGGCCGCGTGGTGCTGAATCGCGACACCAAACTTGCGCTGATGATAGAATTGGCTTGGCAGATGTGGACCAAAGAAAAAGACTCATTCTCAACTGCTCAACTGGTTGCGTTCGTGGCTCGGTACCACGCGGCCAAGACGCTCGAGTTTGGCGATCAGGAAGTCGAGGACATTTCCCACGAAGTGCAAACGGCTTCCTTCCTCAAGCGCAGTCCCACAGGGAACGACTGGCACTTCATGCACGGCTCGTTCAGGGAATTCTTCGTTGCCAGGCGGCTGGCCAATGAAGTCCGAAACAACAAAGCTGGCAAAGGCTTTAATCGGAAGCGCATCGCTCCAGAGATTTATCTATTCATTGCTCAGATTGTCTGTCAAAGTCTTGATGACATCGCGATCCTATGCCGGTGGGCCTTTGAAGAAACCGGCAAAGTCGCGTGGAATGCACAGTATGTTTTGGCCTTTCTGAAGCATTACAGGGCCAAGGAAACGGCTGCGAACTTGGTCACTCTGTGCCGAAGTGGCAAACTACGTTCCGGCGTTACGTGGGTTCTGGGGGAACTTGGAATCGCCACCCAAGAGGTCCTGGAATTGCTGGAAGAGGCGGTCCGTCGTCCAGATCCTCCAGACGCTTGGTGGGAATCGGCTTTCGCGCTGGAGAAGTTGAATAATGCGACAGGATACGCCCTAGAA
Organism: Verrucomicrobiota bacterium; assembly: GCA_016209525.1. Taxonomy (GTDB): domain Bacteria; phylum Verrucomicrobiota; class Verrucomicrobiia; order Limisphaerales; family SIBE01; genus VHCZ01. Next base: position 14,592 of record JACQWK010000734.1, on the reverse strand, counting down.
GTACTCGTTCGGACATTGCCGAAAGAATGGACATGGGAGGAAGGATTGAAACATCTTGAAGGGGTATCACAAGCGACGGATCGCACACATGCCGAACTCGACCAGCAAGCTGTAGTAGCGGTTGTTAAGGGACATCGTGAGGGCCATTGCGAAGTAATCGAAGAGAGGCTCATCGATGCCTTCGACCGACTGGACTTCTCGAGGGACACTGTCGGACGACGGTCCTACTATGGAATCTGGCTATTCGGCGAGTTGCGATTGGCCTCTCAGTTGCAGAAGGTGATCGACGCTGCATCACATGATTTGCCGTCGGTCACCAATATGGCTGCTGAGGCCTTGGGCAAGATCGGGGGAGTTCAAGGGCCGGATACCACTTCCTTTCTCGGCAAAGCCGAGCTTTCCGTTTTGGGCGAGCTCCTGTCTTCCAACTACTACCGGACACGAATCCACGCGGCAGAAGCAATCCGAAAAGTACGTGGTGTCTCACTTGTTCCCGCTTTGCGAAAGGCGCTGGAGACAGAGCCACTGCTCGACGTTCGGGTTGAAATCGCGAAAACAATCGACTCGTTGCAGGCCCAGTGGACAGTCTAAGTGCATTGCCCTTAACAGAGTTTTGTCATGACGGAAAATCAAACAGGCGGTCAGGATTCAAACCATTCTTGCGGATCGAAGAATCCAGACAGCGATGGAACCGATTGGAAAGGACTCGAGTACGCTGCACTTCGTGAAGAGATCAACACCAGAATTGGACAGCGGCATCAGCTTCTGCTCGCGGTTGTGACCGCCTCCGCTGTGCTGTTCGGCCTCAATTTGTCGGAGAAGTGGATCCCTGCAACACTCTGTCTCCTGCCTCCAATTAATCTGTTTCTCGCAGCCGCCTGGCTGGAGAATGAAATGAGAATCCGGCAACTCGGCCACTACATCAGAATGACATTTGAGTCTCGCAAAGAAGATGATTCCGGTCCACGATTCCCCGGGTGGGAAACCTGCCTTACAGCCAATGAAGCAGTGACGCAAGCTCGCGGACTTTGGATGCGCAGACAGCGGTTTGAGCTGCGTCCGCCGACGCCGACCAACGTTGGATCTCTACACAATGCCAACTCGCCACAGCCAGGCGGGCAATCGAGGAACCTTCTTCGGGAAAATGGGAGATGGTCTGATGTGCGAAGAAAGCGCATAATCCAGACTCCGCTTATTGTGCTCGCAGGTGCCGGTTTGCTGGTGAGTCCACAGATCGGGGCCCTCTTACTCGCCGTGGTATTCCAGTTAGGCGGAACACTCCAGCCAGCCGGAACAAGTCAACGTATCAGCAGCATAGTCTTTTGGGTCTTAGCGTCCATCGGTTTAGTCTGCATCTTGCTTACCCTTTGGTTAATTTGGCATGCAATCAGGTACGGGGGCCATTCGGAAAAGGATGCAAACGGAAACCCGCAGCAGAATTAACCGGATTTCGGTTTGACTGCCCAGGACGATTCTCGACCAATGATGCAGTCAGTGAGATCCTTAAAAGAAGTAGGCGGAAGCCCTCTCGGCTCCAGGATTCCTACACTTCAACTCTTAAAGCTGTTTTTCTCAAAGGAATTGCAGGACCGGAATCTTGCCCATCGAATGGCTCATCTTGTTGAGAACCAAATCCTCAGGTGGGCACCTCCCTCGAGCGATGTGAGCGGAGTAGGAGGCATTCTTGCGCTCGCGTTTGGATATCGGGAGGACCAGAATGGCTACGTGACGCCTGGGCCAGTGAATCATCAGTTGGCAAATTTGACCGTGAACCTTTGGCGCCAAGCGAGGTGTCCCGTTTATGCTCAATGGGAGATTGCCAAGGCGATCGGACCCCGGATTCCCTCGAACCACGTCAAACCGATCTACCCGGCAGTCGATACAGCGAGTGGCGTCAAGAAATACCTCAGCACGTACGGTGTGATTGCCCAGGTGAAGAAGCTGGTGAAGAGGCCAGCCTCCTTGGGCAAAGTGTTGATCGTCGCTCATCGAGACCACGCGTTGCGCTGTGTTCGTACCGCGCGACGTTTGGGATTCAAGAACTCTTTCACCCCACCGGTCGGACAGCTCCCCGTGAACTACGATCCAAAGTCGGCGCAACCCTGGACGCGAAATCGGCTGGCTTATATACTCCATGACATTCTTTCGCGCTTGGAAGCCTACCGGTCCGAAGTTATCGGCAGTTCCTCACCGAGTCGCCAACTGGGCTGATCTTAGCTGGGCTTTGCGAGGCGTGGGAACGGCTCAACGAACGGAACGGCGGTTCGGCTGGCGCGTTCGGGCGACTTAAGCGAAAGGAACCTCGTTCGAATGGCTGCGGCTTGGGCCCCGGCCCTTGGCTGGCGCTGTTACCCGATGGCCGTTTCGACTGCACGCCGGAAGCCTTGCGTTACCTCTGCTACACCGAGCAAGGGACGTTCAATTCCTTCACTGCCGAGGAAGTTCAGAAAGAGTTTTACGACCCCAAGTCCGTCCAGGAGGTTTTTGCGAAGAACACGGTGTAAGTTCAAAATCCGAAACTCGAAATTTGAAAGAAATCCGAAGGCCGAGATCCGAGTCTCCATGCCTCGGTAAGAAAAAGGGTTTAGGTCGCGGAAGATGGCCAAACCAACTTCCCAAATTCTTCGTTCTCTTCGTTGCCTTTTGATCGGAAAACAGGAGGCAACGGAGGAAACGGAGAGCGCGAAGCAAGGAATTTGCTTTCCACATTCCGATGTGGCGCACAGAGCCTTTTAGAGCGTGTTTGGAAAGGTTCTCTTGGGTGGCACAGGCTCCAGCCTGTGCCGTCCGGCGACTTGCCCGACGCTGGAGTTGGGACATGTTGCGTTGCGCGAAGGACAGGACCGGCGTGCGCCAATCCAACGAGAACCAGCCCCGGAGGGGCGACCAGAAGGTAGCCCACGGCGTGAGCCGTGGCAAAGCCCGACCGCCCCGTGTTTCAGCCCCGGAGGGGCGACAGAACTTACCGGTTAGACCACGATTCGTCAGGGTCCAAGGACCGAGTTCACCAGGCCTGCCTATACCTGTTTTCCCTCGCCCCATCCGGGGCTTTGGGAGGTCGATGGCACCTCTCCCGCAGCTTGCGCTGTGGGCTATGGGCTGACGCCACTCCGTGGCTAAGCTTGTGCCTCAATTCGAAAGACAGGGTTGAGTTGTTCCTGAATCTGGACCATCGCAGTCCACGAAAATGTCCAAACTCCAGCGTCCGGGAACTCGCCGGACGGAACGGGTGCGGCATCGATGGACAGTCCAGACGCTCGTTTCATCGCGGCACTCGCGGCCATCCCGGTCGGCAAGTTGCCGAGCGGGGCGGGCAGGTTGCCCGCACCACCCATTTTTGAAACAGGCCCTCGGTGAGTTCTGCATTTCTGGCAAAAAATCAGGACGACGGGAGTCTCGCCCCACCGATCGGTTGATTCACGGACCCAATGCGCACTGGTCGGGCTTGGAAGCTTTCCATGGTCCGACGATGAGGAGCGCGAGCGGTTCGCCCGCGAAGTTTAGAGTTTCTTTCGGAGCAGCAGGCGAACCGCCCGCGCTCCGGCTCGGTTGCGAGTTCACGAGCTGTGTGCGCGTTTCTGGAATCGTGGCGGTCTTCCATGAATCCCTCGTCCTTCATTTGGACCCCACTTCCCATGAAAGATCTTTGTCGCAAACTTTGTCTCCGCCTTTGTCGAAGACACACGGCAAAACAAGCCCGTCCGGCGAAGGGTGCGACAAAGTTTGCGACAAAGATTCGGAGGCTGAGCGCTTGGCGACCAGCCGCTTGGTTGGCAACCACTCGCTCTTATTTTCGGTGCAACTGTGGGTTCGTAGCCGCCGAGGTAACGAGACGGACGAGAAAATTTACACGGCAGGAAACGATTTGGACAGATACTGATAGACTTCAAGTCTGCGTAAGCTCGGTCATAAGCAGGGTTGGCATCAAACTCCTGGGGGGATCTCCTTTTTGCTTGAGCCTTTTCCGAGCCTCGGTTTATCGTAGATGGCAACACAGGATCAATTCCACCGGGCTGAGTATGGAAAACCGGCAAAAACTGTCCGTGCTGTTCGTGGATGATGAGCCTGCGGTGCTGAGGATGCTGCCGCGGCTGCTGGCCGATTTGCAGGAACAGTGGCGCATGGACGTGGCCGAGAGCGCGGAGAAAGGGCTCGAAATGATGGCGCGAGCCCCGTTCGATGTCCTGGTTACGGACCTGAAGATGCCAGGCATGAGCGGGCAAGACTTTCTGAAGGTGGTCAAGGACCTTTACCCCATGTGCACGCGGATCGTCTATTCGAGCTATTCCGATCAACAAACGGTTTTGGGATGCGTCGGTCTGGTGCATCAGTTCTTGCCCAAACCTTGTCCGAAGGAATGGCTCGAAGCCGCGATCCAGCGCACCGCGATCATTCGCGCCTTGGTGGCCGATCCCGCCATGCAGGAATCCATTTCCAAGATGGAGCGGGTGCTGAGCATGCCCTCGCTCTATCTGCAACTGGTTCGCCAGCTCCATTCGGTGGAAACACCCATCGCGGACATAGCGGCGACGGTAGCCCAAGATGTTGGGATGACGGCGCAGGTGTTGAGGATCGTGAACTCGGCGTCTTTCGGGTTGACCCGACCCACCGCCAGTTTGGTCGAGGCGATCGGCTTCCTTGGCATCGATACTGTGAAATACCTGGTGCTGGCGATTGGAATCTTCTCCCAATTTGAAACCCAAAGGCTGGGCGGGCTGACGGTGGCCACGCTGTGGCAGCACAGCGTGAGGGCGGCTCAAGCCGCCAAACTAATCGCCCAATGCGAGTCCGCCAAACGCGAATTGGTGGAAGACGCTCTGGCCGCCGGTTTGCTGCACGATCTGGGCAAGCTTGTCCTGGCCAGCAGTTTCCCGGAGTCCTATGAGGAAGCCTGCAGAAACGCCGTTAGAAGAAATGTGGAGTGGCATGTGGCCGAGAAGCGACTCCTCGGTGTCAACCACGCGGAGGTCGGCGGCTACATTCTCGGCCTTTGGGGCCTGCCCTTGAGTGTGGTCGAAGCGGTGGCTTACCATCATTTTCCGAACCGTAGCAAACAGACTGAATTCTCTGCTTTGACGGCTGTCCACGCGGCGAATGTTTTGGTCCTTGCGGAGGGTGGTTCCTCTGGTGGAGTTCCACCGCCGCAGGTCGATCGGGCCTACCTGACGAAGATTGGCCGCGCCAATGCGCTGGAGAGCTGGAAACTGGAATTGGCAGCGGCCCCCGCGCGGCCCTGAATCGTTGGCGTCTGGACCTGTTCGGCTCCAAAGCCACGATTGAGGATTGGGTATTGGAGGCCTGGTGGCAGTGTCAAGATGCGCCGGTGGCGCCTTGTTTTGCCGAATTCGGTTGGACACAAACGCAAGCCCTCTGTTAGCCTCTGCCTGCAACTCAACCAGACCTGCACACAGCCATGTCACCATTCACCGCTGAACTGATCGGCACCATGATTCTCGTGACCTTGGGAGACGGTGTGGTTGCCAACGTATTGTTGAACAAATCGAAAGGCCAAAATTCGGGCTGGATCGTCATCACCGCAGGATGGGCCCTCGGCGTTGCCGTGGCCGTCTATTCCGTGAATGCGATCAGCGGGGCGCACCTGAATCCAGCCGTGACGCTGGGCCTGGCGAGCATCGGAAAGTTTGCGTGGGCTAATGTGCCCAACTACATCGCAGGCCAAATGCTCGGGGGCATGCTGGGGGGAGCCGTCGTTTGGCTCGCCTACTTGCCGCATTGGGGACCAACCTCCGATCCGGGAGCCAAACTTGCCGTCTTCTGCACCGGGCCTGCCATCCGCGATCATGGCAAGAATCTGGTCACTGAAGTCATTGGCACCGTCGTTCTGGTGGCCGGCGTCCTGGCGATTTTGTCCCCCAGCAACCTGGTGCCGAATTCGGGCTTCAAGGACGGATTCGGCCCGTTCCTCGTAGGCGTGCTCGTCTGGTCCATTGGCTTGTCGCTGGGAGGACCGACAGGTTACGCCATCAACCCAGCCCGCGACCTCGGACCGCGCCTCGCGCATTGCTTGCTGCCGATCGCTGGCAAAGGCAGTTCGGATTGGAATTATGCCTGGGTTCCTGTGATTGGGCCGATCATCGGCGGCATTATTGGCGCCTGGTTCTACAAGTTATTTTGGCCCGCGTGAACAAGCGCACCATGAGTCCGCGCTGGCTGAAGAACCTTCCCATGAGAGCCTGGCTAGCAGACGACGTGAGGAGGCTCATTTTTCCAAATCCGAAACTCGAAATCCGAAGTCCGAAACAAATTCAAAATCCGAAAGCTCCAAAGCTCAAAACGGCGCGGTGCTTTTCTGAATCTCGTTCGCGCCGGGTCGGAGACCGGCGCTCCCACTTCAGGCTGGCAATTGAATCAATAGTTAACCCCTCGAACGCATGAGGTTCATTACTTGCGGTTTGATTGCTTCGCTTTTCGCCGGATTTAGCTTTGAGTCGCTGGCAGTTTCTGGCGAGTGGCCACAGTTTCTGGGACCGAACCGGAACGGAACCTATGCTGGCGATCCTCTCGCTACGGTTTGGCCTCAGGAAGGGCCGCCCATCATTTGGCAGAAAAAGATCGGTCAAGGATTCAGCGGGCCTGTGGTCGCCTCGGAAAAGTTGATTCTCTTCCATCGGCTCGCGAACCGCGAAACCGTCGAGTGCCTGGAGAGCGCGACCGGCGGCGTGCTTTGGAAATTTGATTACCCAACAGCCTACCGGGATGACTTCGGTTTTGATGAAGGTCCTCGGGCCACGCCCGCGATTTCCGATGGGAAGGTCTTCACGTTTGGCGCCGAGGGGGCTTTGCACTGCCTTGAGTTCGCCACCGGCAAGAAAGTGTGGAGTGTCCAGACGAAAGCGCAATTCTCCGCGTCCAAAGGTTTTTTCGGCATGGCCTGCTCGCCACTCGTGGAAGGCGATCATGTCCTTCTCAACATTGGCGGCGCAAACGGTGCGGGAATCGTGGCCTTCGACAAAACGACTGGCGCGCTCGCCTGGAAAGCAACTGAGGCAGAAGCCAGCTATTCGTCACCCGTCGCCGCCGACTTGAACCATAAACGCGCCGGTGTGTTTTTCACACGCGTCGGGCTGGTCATTCTCGATCCAAAGAATGGCCGGCTTAATTTTGAATTTCCCTGGAGGCCGCGCATCGAAGCGTCTGTCAGCGCCGCCACCCCGTTGATCATCCAAGACCGGATCTTTCTTTCCGCGAGCTACGAGACGGGAGCAATTCTTTTATCAGTCCAGGCGAACAAGCTCCAGAAAGTTTGGTCGTCCGACGATGCGCTTTCGAACCATTACGCCACGAGCGTGCATCACAACGGTTTTCTCTACGGATTTCATGGACGGCAGGAGTCCGGCCCGAGCCTGAGGTGCGTTGAACTGCGAAGCGGCAAAGTCCGGTGGAGTGAGGATCGGTATCCTGCGGGAACTGTTACTCTCGCCGGAGAGCACCTCCTCATTCTGCTGGAGGATGGGCGCCTGATTCTCGCCGCGGCATCGCCGGACCGATTCAAAGCGATCGTCCAAGCCCAGATCCTTCCATTTGGCGTGCGCGCTTACCCGGCTTTGGCGGGCGGATTCCTTTACGCTCGAAGCAAAGACAAGTTGGTTTGCGTTGACCTACGGCGGAAGCCTTGACCGTGAGGCTTTTCGAAGATTGGGAATGCTGTCGCCGGAGCGGCGGCCATCCTGGCTGCCGTAGAGGGCGCGCATCCTGCCGCTCGGACCACGACGTGAAAGACTATGGCGGCAATTCTCATTTTGGCAACGGGCGCGGTTCGTGACCGTGAGACGGACACTCCTGTCCGCACATTTTCGGAGGTTTTGCGGACAGGAGTGTCCGCGTTACGGCCAAAATGAAAATTGCTGAGACTACGGCGGCCTCGTTTTTGTGCCCAAGCTCCGCCGGGCAAGATCCCGGGACTTTTGTTTTTCGTGGGGCGGAATTCGGGAGGACGACGCAGCCGGGCATGGCTACGGTTGGCCGGGATTGGTGACGTAGAGCGGGAGAGTGGTTTTCATTCCCGCCTCCTTGGCGGCACCTAGAACATCAATGAGCTTCTGGATGGGGGCCTCTTTGTCCGGCCGGATAGCGAGAGTTGCTTGAGGTTTCTTTGCCACATGAGCGCGCAATTCTTGGCGGAGCCGGTCAAGCGTGACAGGCAGGGGACCCAGGGAGAAATAGGGTTCGGATTTCGCGATCGTGACGACCAAGTTGTCCTCCGTAACGCCCTCTCTCGGTTGGCTCGATTCCGGCAGAGTGATCTTGACGGCCGGATGTTGCTTGAAGGTCGTGGTCACCATCAAGAAGATCAGCATGATGATCAACACGTCGATCAAGGAGATGATGATGACCGGTGGCGGCTGCCGGCGCTTTGGGTTGGTGAATCGCATCAGCTACGCTCTACACTGCGATTCTCCAGATTGTTCGCAGGCTGCGGTGAAGTTTTTCATGGCCATCCTCAATCCTCCATCTTCCATCCTCTTCGGTTGCGGCTGCGCTGCGCTGCGTTCATTGTCCCATCCGAAATCACTGCCGCTTTCGCTCCCGATACTGGCGGCGCAGGAACTTGTCGCAGAGGGTTTCCATCTCGACAGCCAAGGTTTCGATTTTCTTGTTGTAGTAACTCCAGGCGATCAGCGAGGGAATCGCGATCAAGAGACCGGCCAGTGTCGTGTTCAAGACTTCTGAAATCCCCTTCGCCACCCGCGCGTTGTCGATCATCGAGGTCTGCCCCAAGTCGCCAAACAGAGTGATCAAACCGCTGATCGCTCCCACCAGGCCTAGCAGCGGGGAAATCCCGACGACGATTTCCAGCACCACCAAGCCCCGTTCGAGTTGAAGGACTTCGTGCCGGGCATGGGTTTGAATGGCGTCGATGTTCTCATCCCTCGGGCGCGGCAGGTGTTCGGTCGCGACCAACAACAACCTGCTCAGAGTCGAAGGCTGATCCACGCACAATTGTTTCATTTCACCCAATTGCTCCGGAGCGCACGTCTCGGCCGCGCCGGCCACGTCCGGAGGGATGACCTTCTCCCAGCGCAACGCCAGGCCGCGTTCAATGATAAACGCCAATCCCACGATTGAAGTCAAAACCAGCGGGATCATGAAAATGCCGCCAGATTTCAGAAAATGCCACATATTCTACAGTTCAATCCAAAGACGAAAATTCTCGTGTTCTTATTTCAATTCGCGAACCGCATCGCGGCCCAGGCCACGAGCGTGTTCAGCGTAGCGCAGATTTGTAATCTGCCGTATCGCAGGGTTGAACCCTGCAGCGCTGGGACACTTCCGACGGGCGCGGAATGACTCGGCGGAGTGCCGATTCCAAATCGGCGATACAGCAAACTGCAAGTCTGCGCTACGACGACCCCTGCCGCGGTAAACGCATACCTTTCGGCGACGGCGTGGAAACTTACCCGACACGTAGCGTCGAAGGCGAAGAAAAAAAAGCGGCTCCACTCGGAGCCGCTAACGCATCGGGATTTGGAATCCCTAACCAACGTCCACCGCAGGACGAAAGCTTAGAACTTCTTGTTCAGCGACGCATAGACGAAACGCCCGCGCAATTCATGGGTGTCGCGGTCGTACTTATCCGCAAACGCGCCGTTCACCAGCGGAGGATCTTCGTCCGCGATATTCAGCACGCCCACCGTGATCTTGGTCTGGTAAGGGAGTTGGTAACTGGCCTGCAAGTCAAACGTCAACCAGTCGTCCACCTGGCGATCAAATCCAGCCGCCACATCGTCTCGGTAGCTGCTGATGTAATTCGCGGTCCATCCGGCTTCCAGGTTTTGGTACCCCCAAAAAGCGCTGAAGACGCCCTTAAACCGCGGCAAGCTGCCCAGGCCGAATCCTTGGGAAGGATCGACGAAATCGCCGAGCCGATCACGCAGTCCGGAGCCCGGAATGTCTTCCTGCTCGTAGCGGTAGTAATAGGCGGCCAGCGCGGAGAAGGTGAACGTTCCGGCGGTCTGAGTCGGCAGCACATAGGATCCGTTGAGATCGACGCCTTCGATGATGCGGCGGCTCAAGTTCAAGGTGGGTGCCCGCAGAGTTGTGTAGGTCTGCGTGGCTGGATCCCAAACGACGAAGTTGGCAAACTGCGCGGTCGGGGTGGTCGGGCCACCGGTGGCGAAGTTTCGATCCAGAATGAACTGATCGGCCGAGCCGGCGACATCTTCCTGTTCGATGCGGAACCAGTCCGCTCCGAGGCTCAGCCCTTTGACCATCGGCGGCGTGTAAACCACACCGGCGCTGTAATTGATCGCCGTTTCCGGCAGCAGGAGAGAGTTCCCGGTCTGGAACTCGCGAATCTGCTCGAAGACACCGGTCACTGGATTGCGCAGTTCGGGGAAGTTTTCCTGCAGAGGCGTGTAGAGATCGTCAAACGTCGGCGCTTTGAAGGACTCGGAATACGAGCCGCGCAACGTCAACGATTGATCAACCGGTTGCCAGCGAACTCCAACCTTTGGATTCCAAGTGTCGCCGAAATCACTGTAATTATCGTATCGGAACGCGCCGGTGACTTCGAAGCTGTAAAGCCCAGGGTAGTTCAAGCCCGAGCCAAAAACCGGGATGTTGAGCTCCGCGAAGAAGCTTTGAACATCACGCGACCCTATGAACCCTTGACCCGAATTGAAACCGACGGTGTCGCCACGTGTGGTCGCGCCGTCCTTGATCGTCTCTCCTCGTTCCTCCCGATGCTCGCCGCCCAATGCCGCGGCCACGGGACCGGCCGGCAAACTGAACAGTTCGCTATTCACCACTTTGCCATCGACGGAGAACAGGGTTGTCTGGCCGAGCGTCAGCAACTGCTGGCCGACGCGGCTTAGGGCCGCTGCCGAGTTGGCTTGATTTCCAAACACATTAAAGGCGGTGGCAGGGTTGGTATCTTGAACGGCCGCCTCCAGCGATGCGCGGCTTAATTCGCCACCGAGTTTTTCGTCACGTTCGTCTTGGGCGTAGAGGACCGCCGCTTCCCAATTCCAGTCGGTCTCGGCGATGCGTCCTTTGAGCCCGCTCACGAAACGGAACACGTTCGCCGTGACCGTCTCTGTGCGCGGACCGATTTCCACGACCCGATAGAGCATTCGGTCCACCGGCACCCCAAACACATTGTAGGGGTTGTTCGCCGGAATGACGATGCCGTTGGGGCTCGAGGCGGTGGTGAGGTTTTGGAAAACGATCGGCGTCGGCGCGAACTGGTTGTAACTAAAAGTGTGCGTGTAGAACGCTTCCGAGAAGAACTTCAGATTTTCTCCGAAGAGTTCATGCTCGGCATTGCCGAAAATGCTATACCGTTCCGAGGGTCGTATGGCTGGAGTGTAAAGCGGGAACGGAAAGCGGTCCGTGGATGCATTGAAGGCGCTGTATTGGTTGGTGGCGGTCCCGGTTGTCCCAGGTGCGCCTCGATAAACCAGACCTCCGGAAGGGATTGAGCTGGCGCCTGGGGTTGTGGTCCGAATCCGGCCCGGATTGCTCGTGCCGCTGGTATTATTCGGGTCGGTGAGGTCAGGACGGGAGCGGTCGCGGTCCACGCTGTAGAGCGCATTGGCTTTGTAGAAACTGCCGCCGACCAGCACAGACGTGCCCTCTTTCGCCATTCCCGTGATGAAAGAATACCTCTGTTCGCCGGCATCCTTGCTCGTCGTGTTGCCGTAGCTGGCATCGATTTCCGTGCCGTTGAAGTCCTTCCTCAAAATTAAGTTCACCACACCGGCGATGGCGTCGGCCCCGTAGATCGCGGAGCCGCCGTCCTTCAGGATTTCGATGCGCTCGATTGCGGCGAGCGGGATGGCGTTGAGGTCCACGTTCGATCCGTTGTCGATCCGGCCATTCGGCGCAGTGCGGCGGCCATTGATGAGCACCAACGTGCCGCCGGGAATGCCGCGCAAGGCGATCGCAGCCGTGCCGTCGCCACCATTGCCCCGGGAAACGCCATAGTTGCCGCCACCGACAGCCGTGGGCATGGTCTTGATGTACTGTTCGATCGTTTTGGCGCCTTTTCTCTCGATGTCTTCGATGGACACGACGTCCACCGGGGCGACACCAACGGTCTCAGCCGTGGGAATATTCGAACCGGTCACGACGACAGGCTTAAGTTGTTCGGTCGGCTCGGCGGCTCCTTGCCCGAAGGCAGCCACGGCGGCCAACTGGAGACTCATGCCCCCGATGATCGCTCGTCTTAATGCAACTCCAGCTTTCAATGACTCGTAATAGCTCGTATTGCTCATAAGATTAGACTGTGGGTTTGGTTTACGTGGAGAATCGTGCAAGCGCAGCCGCTGTCACTGGCATCCCGACTGCACGAAATCGTTGGTGAATGCAGTTGTTCTTCTTTGGTTTGTGCTGCTGCCGGATACGGCGTGAGATTGCCGGAGACCTTCAAAAAAGGAAAGAAATTTTTGAAGGAATTTGAGACTCCGCGAAGTGTCGTAGTTTTTGGGGTAAATACCTCCGTGTTACACTAAATGACTTGACTCGATATTGCTTTGCAGGAATTAAACAGGCGCGTTGTTTGCGTTCTGGCACGTGGCATGCCTTATTTTTCTAATCTGATGAGTAGCCAAATCCAGCGGAAGGATGCTCAGGGGCTCGAATACGGTCCTCGGTCCTGTTCCTTGAGGCGAGCATGAGCCTAACACCGACCTCGACCCCATTGTCGGCCGGTCTGGAGTCGGCCAATGAATTGCTGTCTCATCGCTACACACTCCGGTCCGACTTAGCCAAGCTTTCATTGCCGTCCGGCATCATGGACGAAAACCGGAAGCTGGCTTGGGTAAACTCGATTTGCTTTCTCTTTCTCGTGATTGGACTGATCGGGCTGAATCCTCGCAAGCTAACTCCTCGAACGCTGGAGCAATCTGTGGACGCGGTTCCCGTCGTATTCACCCCTCCTGTGGAACCGCCGAAGGTCCAGCCTGAACCCCAACTGCAAGAGCCCGATCCTAATCAGGACGTGGCTTTGGAGACACCCCAGATCGCAACGGTGGTAGCGGCCGATCCAACGGCAGTCAATTTCCCGGTTCAGGTGGACGGGCCTGTAACTTTTGCTCCGGCGCGTTTTGCGGCTGCTCCGCCTCCAACTCCCCCGAAACCCGCGCAACCCAAACCCACGGTCTTTAACGCCAGTCGATCGCAGGGCGCCTTTCCGGATCCGCCTTATCCCTCGCTGGCATTGAGACGGCATTACGAAGGCAAGCTTCTCCTCTACGTGGTGGTCGATCCAGCCGGCGCTCCGTCGTCCATCCAGGTGAAGGAGAGTTCAGGCTTCAATCTGCTCGACGATCATTCTGCCGAGTGGGTCAAGAACCGCTGGCGCTGGCCGCAGGGTGACACCCGGCACTACCTGGTGCCGTTCCATTACCAAATCCGATGAAGCAGCCACTGCGCACTGTTGATTCCAATGAACGATCAATCTGAAACGATTTCTTTCAAACCGCTGCTTCAAATACCCCGCACCCGTCCTCCGGAAACCCTCTCCCCATCGGATGGAGAGAGGGACGGGGTGAGGGGTATTCGTCTCATTTTGTCAGCGCTTATGAAGAGGCTTGCCACTCCTGAATGATTCTATGCTCGCAAATATTGTTGTTTCACTCTTCCTTAAAGGCGGCCCGGTGATGTGGCCGATCCTGGTCGTGATGATCGTCGCCGTCGCCGTCGTCGGCGAACGCGCCATTTGGTGGTGGCGAGAAAGCTTGAAGCGCGAGCCGGCAAAACTGGAGAAAATCCTGGCCGCCATCGAAAATGGGGATTTGAGAGAGGCCGCTCTCCTGGCCAAAGGATCTCGCGATCCGGTGATTCGGATGATCTGGCATGGCTTGAACCATTGCCATTCGTCGCTGCAGGGCGCGCTCCAGGTTGCGGCCGGCATTGAGATTCAGCGCGCCGGCAGATTTCTGACGGTGATGGATACCATGGTCACTCTCGCCCCGTTGTTGGGTTTGCTCGGAACGGTGACTGGGATTATGGGCTCATTCACCTCCATCGGGAGCGCGGAATTGGCCGTGGAGAAAGTCACCGGCGGCATTGGCGAAGCGCTGATCGCGACGGCCTGCGGCTTAGGAATCGCGATCTTTGCCCTCGTCCCGTTCAACTTTTTCACGAGCAAAACTTCGAGATTGCAGTTTGAGCTCGAGACGGCGGCTACCAACGTCGAGGTCATGGTGAACGCCGCGAAACAAAAGGGCTACGAAGGGCAAATGCTCCAGCAAACCGTATCCGAAAATTCCGTTGACACCTGAATTCTTTGCGCGAGTCGCAGGCAAGAACACATGGTCCGTGCCCATGCTCCGTGAACCAACCCACGCCTGCCCCTCCCAGGAGGGGACCTTTTCTCGATTGCAAGGAGCGTGGCTCCCCTCCCTGGGAGGGGTACGGGGCACTGCTGTTGAATTAAGGAATGAAATTGAAAATGTCGCTTGGATTTCCCCCTCTCCTCCCTGCGAAGGGAGGAGAGGGCTGGGGAGAGGAGGGCCGTTTTCATTGGCTTTCCCCTCTCCTCGATCCTCTCCCCACTCGTTCCTCGCGGGGAGAGGAAGAAGATCGGAGGTCGCTGCATTGCTTAATTCAACAGCGATGGGGCCGGGG
>JACQWK010000733.1 GCA_016209525.1 Verrucomicrobiota bacterium | reverse complement strand
GTTTTTCCGCCAAAACTCTTCGAGTTCGTCCTCCAACTTCAGTTGCCGTCCCAACCGGAGTGCCAGGCCGTCGTACCATTGTTCCGGCGTGAGGTTCTGGGTCGTGTACTACTGCTTTGTTGCTTCAGCCAATAATTCTTCAATCGTCCAAGTATGATCTGTAAGCTTTGCTCCGACGGCTGGCGCGCATCCAAGCGTCTTGTGAACTTTGCAGAAATTGTGTGTCGCAACGAAGATTGTAACGGCATGCCGATGATTAGCCAGCTTACGCGACCAGCCAAGGCCAAGACGAACGAAGCGCTTGTTGAAATGGCGGACGCTCAAGTTGGCTCTCTCAACGAATGACGTGCAAATCCGATCCCGACGCGGATTGCCCGCGCGGATTTCTACCGTCACTCCAACAAACGGAGCCGGTGAATATCGGCGCTTCGCCTCAACTTCGCCTGGCGTGGCGTCATAGTTCTTTTGCATCACCGCGTAATCCAAGCGTTCGAGTAAGTATTTGCGGATCGTGTCGGGATACGCGGCCCAGCCGTCGGTTGTGATCTGCACGCGACCTTTGACGCGAGACGCCACGTCAGCGGCGAAAATATCCGTGCTCTCGTAATCCCGTTTACCCGTGTAGTTCGAGACGATGAGCTTGGTTCGAGCGTCCAAAGCCAGGAAGGTGTAGAAGTCGCCGCGCTCCCGATCCGCTGGCGTTGTCCGCGATTGGCGGATTGCGACGCGGCTCCAAATCTCGTCGATCTGCAAGCCCCATTCGACTTCGATGTTTCGGATTCTCGTGTCCAGGAATTGCGCCAGCTTCTCTCCCACAGTCTCCAGGACTGAAAGTACGGTCTGAGTGTGAGAGTTGGTTAAACGGCTGATTGCGCGCACGCCGCAGCCCTCGGAGAAGAGTTTCACGATCTGAACGACCTGGCCATCGGGGATTCGAAGTTCATCGAACGGTTGAGCTTCACTGAACGTCTTCCCACAGTGAACGCAAGCGTAGCGCTGAACGGTGCGGTTCTTGTTCTGGAATCGACCGGCTTTCTTGACTGGCCCTGAACAACAGTGGCATTCCAAACTTGCCTTTCCGCGAAGGAAAAGCTAATGTCACACCGTATCCTCAAGATACGCGGCTGACGTAGCTAACTCCTACGCTCAGTTGCGCTCCGCGAGTGTTCAAGCACTCTCGGAGCTTTTGTTTCGGTTAATTGAGTGAGCGGTGGATAGTGGGAAGGATTTGAACCTTCAACCTTTCCTGGTGTCCGGCAAAAGACAAGGCCAGGAATGCACGATCCGTTCGTGCTACCGCCAGAGCCACTCGCTCAAATTGATCAAAGAACAATGTCTAGGGCCAGAGAAGTAATTGCGGCCTGCAAGCGCTTTGCGAATGAGCAAAACGATTTCCTTCTCTGGCCCGAAAGTCGCAGGAACACGCGGGCTATGTCGCCAGACAAACAGCCGCAAATGAGCGTCTGCTTTTTACCCGCGTGTCCTGCTAAAATCTTCATTCCTGAACCTTTGGAGCGCCTTGCGGTTTTACGATTCGGCGTTTCCACAACTTGAGAGTTTCAAGCATTAGTTCGAAGTCGTCCTCGGTCATCGGTGGAATCCGAATAATCTTTCCACTTTCAAGTGGTAAGGACAAGTCGGCATCCACTAGACCGGATAACTGAAGTCCTCTCAGCCCCCTTGCTAACTCTTCCGGGGTTGGTCCTTGTTCCTTGGCCTGTTTTGACGGTGAAGATTCTGAAATCATTGGAGCGTTCTTCATGGCAGCAGAATAGCGTAAATGCCCACTCTCGTCTATAATGGCAGCATACTTTGCCGATCTGACAAAAAACCCAGCGACGCGCCCGCTCCAGCTTTGTGGCACTTTGCTTTCCTTAAGGAGAATGTTGCCCAATATCTCGGGGTCAGGAAGTTTTTGGCCATCGAATCGTTCAATCAATTGGTTGAAAATCACGGGATAGCTGAGAAAGGCCAATAAGGCTTTCGCCTTTTCAGTGGTATCTGATGGGAAGAAATATCTTTGACCCGTTTCTGACAGCGTATATTCGGCCCTTCCTCGCACAATGCCGAACGACTTTGAAGAGCCAATCCGCTGATTCAAAACTTGCGACTCAGCGAGTTTAAGGTGTGACGCTAACACGGATTTAGGCACTGGCGCTTTCAACCCTCCAAGCTGCTTTACGGCCTCACCGATCTCGACGCACGATTCGAGAGGATATAAGGGATAAAAAGGAGCTTCTGGTCGGCTGCTCTTTGAACTTTCAGACTTCATGTTAGAACTTCTAACACGAATCTAATGCACCGTCAATGGAAAATATCTAATGTATTTCCGGCGGCAGCAACAATCCGTTATCACACGACCAGGTTCTGTCCAACGGCCGTCAAATCCAACGCCACGACATTGGCTCCCCGTATTCGGAGTTTGTTGGAAGCGCGAACCATGAGGGAAGACTTCCCCATCTGCCGCGAAGTCAGGACATAGCAGAACTCGCCGTTGAGCAGTCCATCCATGAGCTCGCGGTCGGCCTGACGCTCGACATAGCAACGAGTGGGTCCGTTGAATGTTGGGCATTATTAGTGGAGTTTTTCCAGGGTTCGTCCGTCCAATGCGATGGAATGAGAACGGGAAAATGGAATTCATCTATGAAACAACGATCAGAATTGTGCCTCGCGGTCGCATTGTTCGTGAGTTCTTGGCATTGTCCACAGGCTGCCGAACCGCCGCCGGAAGGCGCGCGGCCGGCACGACAGACAGCCACGCTGCCCCTTTCCGAGGTCATCCTCTACTCGAGCGGAGTGGGATACTTCGAACGCCTTGGCGAGGTGGAAGGCAACGCCAAGATCGATCTCCGGTTCAAGGTGGACGACATCAACGACCTGTTGAAAAGCATGGTCGTGCAGGATTTTGGCGGCGGGCAGATCTCGACGGTGACCTATGGCTCGCGCGATCCCATCACCAAAACCCTGAAGAGCTTTGGCATCGACCTGACGGACAACCCGACGCTGGGACAATTGTTGAATCAGGCGCGAGGCGAACTGGTCGAGGTCATGCGGCCCGGCCCGCTCTCCGGGACGATTCTCGGCGTGGAGAACAAGCTTCAACCGGCCGGGGAAAACAAGACGGTCGAGGTGGAATTCTTGAATCTGCTCACCGCGGATGGTCTGCAATCAGTTCCTCTTTCCCAGATTCAACGCACCAAGCTTATCAACGAACGCCTCAACACCGAACTGCGCCAGGCGCTGGAAGTCTTGGCCGCCGGTCACGACACTCAGAAGAAGACGGTCACCGTGGCGTTTGCGGGCGCGGCCAAGCGCAAAGTCGCGGTGTCTTACATCGTCCAAACACCCGTTTGGAAGACCAGCTATCGCCTGGTGCTGGACGACCAGGAACCGCCCTTTCTCCAAGGCTGGGCCATTGTGGAAAACACGTCGGACGAGGATTGGAGCGGGGTGCGGCTTGCGCTGGTTTCGGGGCGACCCATCTCGTTCACCATGGATCTGTATCAACCGCTCTACGCGACCCGGCCGCAGGTGGAGCCGGAACTTTATTTGTCCCTCCGGCCGCAAGTTTATAGCGACGCGATCGAAAGCAAGGACCGCGATCAAGCGGCGGTTAAACTCAGCTTAGACCGTAGAGACGCCAATGCCTTCTTTGGCGCGGAAGCCGCACGGCTCGGCGCCGCAGGCGGTCGAGCCCGAGGCGTAGCTCCCATGTCCCCTGCGGCGCCCTTGGCAAAAAGCGCGCGAGCAGAAGCGGCGCTGGGCGAACGAGAAACTCTGGGCCGGCGGCTGAATCTTGATCAAGGCATCGCAGCGTCCAGTCAAGGTGGCGAGGCGGGCGAGCTTTTCCAGTACCAGATCACGGCGCCCGTGACACTGGCTCGCCAGCAGTCGGCGATGCTTCCCATCCTGAACCAAAAAGTGCAGGGAGAAAAAATTTCGATCTACAACCAGAGCGTGCAAGCCAAGCATCCGTTAAACGGCTTGCGGCTCAAGAACACCAGTTCGCTTCACCTGATGCAAGGACCGGTCACGGTGTTTGACGGCGGCACGTACGCCGGCGATGCGCGCATTGAGGACCTGGCCCCGAACCAGGAACGGCTGCTCAGCTACGCGCTGGACTTGAAGACCGAGATCGAACCGCAAACTACCGGCAGCAGCCAGGACTTGGTCTCCGTGAAAATCCAAAAAGGCCTGCTCGTCGCAGTCCGAAAAATGAGAGAGGAGAAGTCTTACACCCTCCGGAACCGCGATCAGAAAAAGAAACAAATCCTCATCGAACATCCCTTCCGGGCCGGCTGGCAACTGGTCGAACCCAAGGAACCCGCCGAGCGCGCCCGTGACGCCTATCGGTTCGCCGTGACCGTAGAGCCGGAGAAATCGGCCAAGCTGGTTGTTCGCGAAGAAAATCAACTGAGCGAAACCGCACAACTGGCGAACTCGAGTTCAGAGATGATCGCGGTTTACCTCAGAGCGCAACAACTCAGCGCTCGCGTGAAGCAGGCGTTGCAGAAGTTCGTGTCGCTCCGCGAACGCGCGAGCCAGACCGCCGGCGAGCGCAGCCGGCGCGAACAGCGCATCAATGAAATTACGGACGAGCAGGCGCGCATTCGGGAAAACATGACTCGTCTGAGCCAGCAGTCCGAGCTCTACAGCCGGTACGTGAAGAAGCTTGACGAACAGGAAACCGAACTGGAGCGGCTGCGGCAGGAGATCGAATCGCTCAAGAGCACCGAAAAGGAACAGCAGCGGGAGCTGAATGAGTTCCTGGCGAACCTGAGCGTGGAGTGAAACAGACCCTGACGGCTGCTGCGGAGCAATCCAGTGAACCGTGGCCGCTGACGTGAGGAGGCGGGCCCGATTTACGATTTACGATTTACGAACGTCCGCCTGGTAACCTCGGCCGCTACGCCTGCATCTGCCGCAAAACCGTCTTGAGAATCTTCCCAGTCGCATTGCGCGGGAGACTGGGAAGCACCACGACCTTCCGGGGCACTTTGTAATCGGCCAGTTTGCCGCGCACGAATTGGAGGAGGGCTTTTTCGTCGAGCGGCGCGCCGTCATTGGCTACGGCGAACGCGAGGGGTTGTTCGCCTTTGCGCGGATCGGGCACGCCCACGACCGCCGCCTCTTTGACGCCCGGGAACTGGTAAATCACCTCCTCGATCTCGCGCGGATAAACGTTAATGCCGTTGACCAACAACATGTCCTTCTTCCGGTCCGTGATGTAATAATACCCTTCCGTGTCCCGATACCCGACGTCGCCCGTGAGCAGCCATCCCTGGCGCAAGGCCTGGGCGGTCTCTTCGGATCGATTCCAATACCCCTGCATGACGTTTCCTCCGCGCACGCAGATTTCGCCGATCTGGCCGTCCGGCAAGTGTTCGCCCGCGTCGTTTTGAACGCTGACTTCGACATTGGGAATGGGCGTCCCGATGGAGCCGACCTTCCACGGGCCGTGAATCGGGTTGATGGTCACCACCGGACTTGCCTCGCTCAGGCCATACCCTTCCAGCAAGGTGACGGAGAATTTCTCGCTGAACTCCTTCTGGATCTCGCGTGGCAGCGGAGCGGCGCCGCTGATGCAAAGCCGGAGCGGAAGGTCGGGGGGGGCTTGGGCGCCGGCCAGAGCCCGGAACAATTGAGGAATCGCCGGCAGAATGGTTGCCTTGTGCTGGATGATTTCCTGCAGCACGTTTTTGGGCGGGTGCAGCGACCGGATTAACACGATGGAACCGCCGACCAACAGGGGCAGCAGGATACCAACACACAACATGAAACTGTGGAACATCGGCAGCAGGACGACAAATCGATCGAAACTCACCGCTTCGAGGACTTGGCGGCAACTGTCCACATTGTGCAGGAGATTTCCGTGAGAGAGCATCGCGCCCTTGGGCCGGCCGGTGGTTCCCGAAGTGTAAATGATCACCGCCAAGTCCGACGCCGCCCGGTCGCACCCGAGGGCGGCGGCGGCAGGAGCGTCCGCGCGGGCGAATTCGTCGATCTGGATGAATCGAAGCTGCGGCGCTGCGGCGGCCAAATCCGGCGCGGCTTCCAACAGGCTGCGTTCAGTGATGAGAACGCGGATGTTGGCGTCGCGAAGGATATACTCCACCTCCTGCGACTTCAGAAAATTGTTGATGGGGACGACGACGGCCCCGGCGCCCAACACTCCAAACAGCGCGGAGACGAATTCGGGGCAATTCTTCAGCCAAACGCCCACGCGATCGCCGGGCTGGACCTGGAAGTCCTGCCGGAGCCGCCCAGCCAAGAGCGACGCCTGACCGAGAAATGCGCCGTAAGAGTATTCCGAGTCGCCCCAAAACAAGGCGGCCTTCTCGGCATGCTCTTGGGCTGAGGCGGCGAACGCGGTCACCAAATTCATGTGGGCGCGGTTGTTCAAATCGCCAGATTCAACTGGGTGGATCGGCCAGCGTCAAGCGTTGGTGCGATGGGATTTTGTGGTTGTGTCGGGACGATGATCCCGAGAGTGGAGAGGGTTCATTAAGGAAGGTAGCCCTTGGCCAGTTGAATAAACGAGGAGGTTTGTTCCTCGATCCAACGCGGATCGCGGCCCAGTTCGGTTCCGACGAGTTGCGCCACCTTGGCCGCGATTTCAACGCTCGCACGCGCATCCAAGATCAGCGCGCGGGTCCGTCGCGCGAGCACGTCTTCAACGGTTCGGGCCATTTCCTGGCGTACCGCCCAGACGACTTCGCAGATTTGGTAAGGCAAATTGAGATGGAGCCGCTCCGAGCCATTCGGGTGTTCTTTGACCAGGGCGCGAATCTTTGCCGCATCGCCGCCGTAGCAACGCCAGTGGGAAGGAGCTTCAGGTTCGGTGGTGCCGGCGTGCAATCGCAGATCGCGCGTGCGCGAGGGCCGCGGTTCCATTCCTGCCGTGTGCGCGGCGGCCGTCACGGCGGTCTCACCCATGCTCCGGTAGGTCGTCCATTTTCCGCCCGTGACGGTGACAAGCCCGGAGGCAGAAACCTCCAGAGCCTGGGCGCGGGAAATCTCGGACGTGCTCGGGGATTTCCGGGAGCTCGCCAGAGGCCGCAAACCGGCGAAGGTGCTCAAGATGTCCCGGCGCGACGGCGTGCGGACCAAGTAGCGTGCCGCGTGGTGCAACAGGTATTCAATTTCACCAGGCGCTGGATGCGGCTCCAGCGCCGTCTCGCTGGCAGGGTTGTCGGTCGTGCCGACCACGACACGATCGTGCCATGGGATGGCAAAAAGCACGCGGCCATCATCGGTTTTGGGAATCATCAAGGCGCACTCGCCCGGCAAAAAGGACCGGTCCAGAACGATGTGGGATCCTTGGCTCAAGGTGATGGTCGATGGGGCGTCCGGATGGTCCATCCGCCGGATCGTATCCACGAATACGCCCGAGGCATTGATGACGGCGCGGGCATGGACTTGAAATTCCTGTCCGGTCTCCAGATCCCGGACCCTGACGCCGGAAACGCGTCCCTCTTTCTTGAGCAAGGACTCAACGCGCGCGTAGTTCAACGCCAGCCCGCCCAAATCTGTGAGCGTGTGAACCAGGGTGAGCGCAAGTCTTGCATCGTCAAATTGGCCGTCCAGGTAGAGAACGCCGCCCCTGAGTTTTTCCGGTCGCAAGGTTGGCAGCGACCGCAGCGTGTCCTCTCGCGACAGAATCCTGGAGGGACCCAAGCCGAGCTGTCCCGCCAGCGAATCGTAGAGCTTGAGCCCCGCAGCGTAGAAAGGCCCTTCCCACCAAGAATAGGCTGGAATGACAAAGGACCGCGCCTGGACCAAGTGCGGCGCGTTTTGGAGGAGCAACCCGCGTTCACGCAGCGATTCACGAACCAAGGATACACGGCCTTGGCGAAGATACCGGATTCCGCCGTGGATCAGCTTGGTGCTCCGGCTGGACGTGCCCTTGGCAAAATCGCTTTGCTCCAGCAACAACGCGCGATACCCCCGCGCGGCGGCGTCCACCGCCGCTCCGAGACCCGTCGCACCTCCTCCGATCGCGATCACGTCCCACGGACCTGGAGAGTTCAGAATGGCTCTGAGCGTTTCTTCGCGGGTCATGAAACGGGCGAGGACAAGACAATGACTAGTGAAAAGTTTGCGCAGGCGAACAAAACTCCGGGTGGGGCGAGACTCCCGTCGAGCCCTGACTTTCTTGCTGGCAGAGATTCCAGGGCTCGACAGGAGTCTCGCCCCACCGGGTTTGCTTGGGGCTCCGCCGTGCTGCGTCCATCCATTGCTGACATGAACAGCCAACTTTCGCAGCAATTCTCATTATGACCCGTATGTAGTCCCGGCTTTAGCCGGCCTGCGCGAGAAAACCGGCTAAAGCCGGGACTACAAGCGGGTCGCAGGTCGTGCCTGTCGTCAAAATGAGAATTGCTGCAACTTTCGTCGTTGGGTCGTTGGTCATCCGTCATTTGGCTCCCTGATTCCCTTTGAACCTCCGTTCCGTTTACGAGGGCTCTTCCCACGCCTTGGCGCGTTGCAGGGCTTTGGTCCAACCGGCAGCCAGCTTGAGGCGGACCGAGGATTTCATGCGGGGGAGAAACTTTTGATCGCTCATCCATTGCCCGGCAATTTCAGCTTGGTTGCGCCAGAACCCCACTGCCAATCCAGCAAGGTAAGCCGCGCCCAGCGCGGTCGTCTCGGAGACGCGCGGCCTCACCACAGGGACACCGAGCATGTCCGCCTGGAATTGCATGAGCAGATTGTTGCGCGCGGCGCCGCCATCCACGCGCAATTCTTTCAAGCGAATGCCGGAATCGGATTGCATCGCCGTCAGCACATCACGAACCTGGAACGCGATGCCCTCCAGGGCGGCGCGGGCCAAGTGCCGGGCGTTGGTGCCGCGGGTGATTCCGACCATCGTTCCTCGCGCGTACTGATCCCAGTGCGGCGCGCCGAGACCGGCGAAGGCGGGCACCAAATAGACCCCGCCGGTGTCCGGAACCTGTGCCGCCAGCGTCTCTACTTCCGAAGACGACCGAATGATGCCCAAGCCGTCGCGCAACCACTGCACGACCGCGCCGGCGATGAAGATGCTTCCCTCCAAGGCGTATTCCGTCCGGCCGTTCAATTTCCAGGCGACCGTGGTCAGGAGGTTATTCTTTGAGGGAACAAGTTTGGCGCCGGTGTGCATGAGCATGAAGCACCCGGTGCCATACGTGTTCTTGACCATGCCGGGCTTGGCGCAAGCTTGGCCGAACAGCGCGGCCTGCTGATCCCCTGCGATGCCAGCAATCGGCACTTGCTCGGTCAACAACGCGGCATGGCCATAGACCTCGCTGGAAGACCGGACCTCAGGCAGCAAGGATCGGGGCACTCCGAAAACCTCGAGCAGTTCGTCATCCCAGTCTCCCGTCTTGATGTTGAACAGCATCGTCCTTGAGGCGTTGGACACATCGGTGACGTGCCGTTTTCCCGCCGTGAGATTCCAGATGAGCCAGGAGTCCACGGTTCCAAACGCGAGGCTGCCGCTTCTGGCTTTCTCGCGCGCGCCCGGCACATGCTGTAAAATCCACTGAAGTTTGGTCCCGGAAAAATAAGCGTCGATCACCAGGCCGGTCCTTTTTCGGATCAACGATTCGAGGCCCTTGCTTTTGAGGCGATCACAGAGTGCCGCGGTGCGGCGATCTTGCCAGACGATGGCATGGCAGATGGGTTTCCCCGTTTTTCGGTCCCAGACCACCGTGGTCTCGCGTTGATTGGTGATGCCGATGGCCGCCACATCGCGCGCCGTGATGCCGGCGTTCGCCAGTGCTTCCACAGCTACGCCCGCCTGCGTGGACCAGATGTCGTTGGGATTGTGCTCGACCCAGCCGGGTCTGGGAAAAATCTGCGGAAATTCTTTCTGAGCGACGGCTTTGATGGATCCCGCGCGGTCGAACAGGATGGCGCGGGAGCTGGTGGTGCCTTGATCGAGAGCCAGGATGTATTTCACAGTTCCTGGTATTTATCGAGTTTGGAAGCGGCTTGAAATCTCTTTTTGCTGCGAATTGAGGAGCATGCCGCGGCGCGTGCGCTCCCCATCTCAACTGAATCGATACGGCTAAGGGATTGACGCCCTGACCGCTCGCCCAGGTGTTAAGCTGGTTTGAAATTGGCGATCGCGAACGACCGGCACACCTTGAACGAGGACGAACCTGATCCCGTCCGAAGGCTGGGCGGGCTTTTCGTACGTCGATCGGTCAATGATCCGTTCCGCGTCGAAAATCGTGAGATCGGCGTCCGCGCCCACCTGGATGCGCCCTTTCTTTTTCATCATGGGCGCCCGTTGCTCCAGGCGCTGCGCCGGCATGATCGTCATCTTGCGCAACGCAGCCATCAGACTGAGTGCCTTCACCTCCCGCGCGTAATGGCCCAAGACGCGGGCGTACGTGCCGGCGCCGCGCGGGTGCTGAAGAAAGCCGTCGCTGGCGATCATCGTGAGCGGATTCGCCACCGCCAAACGCACCACTTCCTCGGGATTCGTGTGGGCAATGACCAAGCCGCCGATCTTCCGGTACCGAGCGAAGCTTTCGGCTGTGAGGCGTTCGCCGGTCGCCGGCCACTGCAAATTTTGGTAATCGATGCCCATGAGCTTCTGCCAGCCGTCGTCGAAGATGGCGGAGCGGATATCGGTCATTCCCGCCGCGTAGGGATAGCACTCAGTGGTCGCGTCGAGCCCATGAGCCCTGGCCTCTTCGATCATCTGGAGCAACCGATGCGTGCTGCGTCCGCCGCTGCTTTGCACGTGGACGACGTGCAAAGGCGCCCCCGTGATGGCCGCCGCCGCGATGATCTCCTCCAAACCGCTGATGCTGCGTTCCAAATCCTGATCGCGCTTGCTCCGGAGGTGAACGTGGCACGAAGCGCGGTGCTTGGCCGCGACGCGGAACATTTCCAGAATCTCCCACGGCGTGGCGCTGGGAGTGTACTGGATCCCGAAGCCAACCGCCACCGCGCCTTGTTGCAGCCCGCGTTCGATCTGTTGCTTGAGTTCTTCAATCTGCGATTCGGTGGCGACTTGAACCGCGCCGTTCGCGTGAGCCGGAGGCAAGAAATCGGGCCGATCACCCATCACGGCCATGCGGACTTGGATATGCCCGACGCTCACGCCGAAATGGATCGGCGATTTCTGTTCGCGTTCTTGGTACCAGCGGGCCACATCCGCGGTGCCCACTTCCAGTTCCAGGACGGTCGTCACGCCGTCCAGCGCCTTGTAGCGGTAGTCCTCCTGAGTTTGTCCATGTTGGTGCAAGTCGATAAACCCCGGCGCGACGACCAAGCCTTGGGCATCGATAACCGCCCGGCCGGTCAGCGCCGTTTCTGTGATCGCCACGATCGATCCTCGAGCGACGCCAAGGTGGCGGACGGCATCCAGGCCTGAAGCCGGATCCATGACTCGCCCGTTGGCGATGACCAGATCAAAGTCTTGAGCGGAGGTGACGAGAGCGGACAGAACGAAGGCAAACAAGAATGCAATTCTGCGAGACGGCGCAGCGCGGCGCAGCCGCAACCAAAATGGGTGGGGCGAGACTCTGTCGAGCCCTGGAATCCTTACTGGCAAAGAAGTCAGGGCTCGACAGGAGTCTCGCCCGACCGACGAATTTGCGCGGCTTGCGCCGATTACGCGAGATACCGATAGAGTGCGACTCTGCGCTACGAAGTGAGGCCTGTCGCTACGAACCGGGTTGGATCGTCGCAGCGACCTCCATTCTGCCACAAGAAATGTTAAGCTTGCCAAACGCGGGCACGCGCCTAGATTTAGCGGCTCAAATTTTGAAACGATGAATTTCAGCGGGCTCAATGCTTTGGTGGCTCTGGCACCGCCGCCGCCGCCGGCCGGAACGCAGCGGAATCCGACCGGCGATTTGGTGTACATGCTGGGAATGTTTGCCATCTTAGGCCTCATGTTCTATTTCGTTTTGATCCGCCCGCAACAAAAAAAGGCCAGAGAACACGCCGCATTGTTGAAAGCGCTCCGGCCGGGCGACAAAGTGCTGACGAACGGAGGTATTCTCGGGGTCATCGTCAGCGTCAAGGAGAAAAGCGTCTCGATCCGGTCTGCGGACGCGAAATTCGAGATCCTGAAAAGCGCGGTCTCGGAAATCACAGAGAAGGCCGCGAGTTCAGCCGAGTCCTAATTCTTCCCTTTCATGAGCCGAAATTTACTTTGGAGATTCCTGTTCGCTGTTTTCGTGGTGCTCTGGTCCGTTTGGGAATTGTATCCTCCACAGGCGCGTGACTTGCTGGAGTTTTTCGAGAGCCAAGCCTCGAATCGCGATGCCAACTACACCAATATCGTCGCGCGCGCGCGCGAACTCCAGCAAGCCAACCCGCTGAGGACATTCTCCAACCTGATGGAAGCCGTGGGGACCAACGATCTCACCCGTTTTTTCCCGACCATCAAGCTCAAGAATGAGGTCAATCCCACGCTAGCCATTCTCTATCAGTTGCAGCGGAACTCCGCAGGCCAAATCAAGCTGGGATTGGATCTGCAAGGCGGCAGTTCTCTCCGGGTGGCCATGGACATGAGCTACCTGGAAACCAACAAAACGGCCCAAGCGGCGGGAAGAGAATTGGTGTTGTCGCAAGCCATCGAAGTGCTGAGGAAGCGCGTCGATCGGCTCGGAGTCACTGAACCCACCCTCACTCCGGTAGGCGACAACGAAATTGAAATCCAATTGCCAGGGCTGTCCGAAGCGGTCAAGGACAGCGCCCGGCGCACGATTGAAAAAGTGGCGCTTCTGGAATTCTGCCTGGTCCACCCGGAGAGCGATCAACTGATTCGTCAGGACCTCACCGCGCCCGGCTATCATGTGCTGAAGATGAAGCGACGGCTCCGCGATGGCAGTGGACGGGAGGAATACACTCCCTACCTCGTGAAAAGGAAACCGGAACACGGGTTGACCGGACACTTAGTCAGCGACGCCGGAGTCGAACCCGATCCGATCACGAACCAGCCGCGAATCACGTTGGAATTCAACCGCGAGGGAGGCGACCTGTTCGCCAGGATCACCAAGGAGAACGTCGGCAGGCAGTTGGCCATCGTGTTGGATGGCGAGCTCTATTCGGCGCCGGTCATTGAAGAGCCGATCACGGGTGGCAACGCGGTCATCCGCGGCGATTTCACGATCAAGGAAGCCTATGAACTGGCCAATGTCTTGCAGAATCCCCTCGAAGCACCGGTCAAAATTGTCCAGGAATACAGCGTCGAGCCTTCCCTGGGCAAAGACTCCATCCGAAGCGGCATTCACGCCTCGCTGATCGGCACGATTCTGGTTTCGGTTTTCATGCTGGTCTATTACCTCCTCTCCGGACTGGTGGCCAATGTCGCGCTGCTGTTGAACATCGTCATCCTGCTCGGAGTGATGTGCTCGATCGATACCACGCTGACGCTGCCGGGCATCGCTGGTGTCGTGCTCACCATCGGCATGGCGGTGGATGCGAACGTGCTGATTTTCGAGCGCATTCGGGAAGAACTGGCGGCGGGCAAATCCATCCGGGGCGCGGTGGCGGCGGGATACGACAAGGCTTTTGGAACCATTTTCGACTCCAACGTGACGACGTTGATTTCATCCGCGATCCTGATTTGGCTCGGGACAGGCCCGGTGAAGGGTTTCGGAGTGACTTTGACGATCGGCGTGGCCGTCAGCATGTTCACCGCGCTGGTGGTCACGCGCATCGTTTTCGATTGGCTCCTGGCCCGGGGTTGGCTGAAGTCGCTGCCCATGCTGCAATTCATTAAGGAGACGCATATTGATTTCTTGAGATGGTCTAA
Source organism: Verrucomicrobiota bacterium (assembly GCA_016209525.1). Lineage (GTDB taxonomy): Bacteria > Verrucomicrobiota > Verrucomicrobiia > Limisphaerales > SIBE01 > VHCZ01. The sequence goes on along the minus strand of JACQWK010000733.1, from coordinate 3,842 downwards.
GCCGGCTTTCGCGCTGTCCTGGACTCTGGTCCTAATCGGAGTGGTGTGGGGGATCATGCGAGGCCGGGAGGTTTTGGGAGTCGATTTTGCCGGCGGCGACCGCATGACCTACAGTTTCGTGAAGAAGGTGGAAGTGGAAGAGCTGCGCAAGGCCATCGCCGCGTCGGGCGTGAGCGAGTCGTTCATTCAATTTCAGAAGGATCTCACCGCCGGCAGTGAAGTGCTCCAGGTGACGACACCTTACGGAAAGGGCACGAACGTCGTGGATGTGTTGAAACAGCAATTCCCGGACGCCCAATTTGTGAAGCTCGCCGACTCTAATATCGGTCCTACGGTGGGGGCCCATATTCTCCGAACCGCCTTGATCTCGACGCTCTTAGCGCTCTTCGGCATTTTGGTTTATGTTGCGTTCCGCTATGAATTCTCGTTCGCTCTGGGAGCCGTGGTCGCCATCATTCACGACGTCTTCATGACGACCGGCTGGTTCTGTCTCACGGGGCGGGAGTTCAGCGCCCCCATGGTCGCCGCCATTCTCACGATCATCGGGTTTTCGATCAACGACACCATCGTCATCTTTGATCGAATCCGAGAGGATCTGAAATTGGGCATCCGAGGCACGTTTAAGGACGTGATCAACATTGCGGTCAATCAAACCCTCAGCCGAACCATCATTACCTCTGGGACTGTTTTTCTGGCCACGGTCTCACTCTACGTCTTCGGAGGTCCGGTCATCAACGACTTCGCCTTCACCTTCCTGGTCGGCATTCTGACCGGCACCTATTCCACGATTTATATCGCGAGCGCCTTCGTCCTTTGGTGGCACAAGGGAGAACGGCCCAAAATCGGCAGCGCTCAGGTCGCCATCGACACCGCAGTCCCGGCACGGGTGTGATGGTCCGGCAATTCTCATCTTGGGAATGGGCGCAGTTCGTGTTCGTAAGGTGGACACTCTTGTCCGCACTCTTTCGAGGATATTGCTGACATGAGTGTCCGCGTTACGGCCAAAATGAGAATTGCTGGTGATGGCCGGCCATGCTTGCGTTGACGGAAATTACCACGTGGCACTGGGTCGCCTTTATTGCAGGAGTCCTGATTTTCGTCGGACTCGATCTTTTCGTTTTTCACCGCGGCACCCACGCGGTCACGTTTAAAGACGCGTTTTTCTGGACGACGGTCTGTTTCTGTCTGGCGATGCTTTTCGGCGTGGCGCTGATTCCCACGAGGGGCCAAGAGGAGGCCATGGAATTCGTGACCGGCTACATCATCGAGCTGGCTCTTTCGATGGACAACGTCTTCGTCATCGCGCTCATCTTCAGCTACTTCCAAGTGCCGTCTGAATACCAGCACCGGGTCTTGTTTTTCGGTTTCATCGACGCCCTCATCATGCGGGGCACGATCATCGGCATCGGGACAGTAGCGGTCCAGAAGTTTCACTTCATCCTCTATTTCCTGGGGGCGTTTTTGGTTTACAGCGGGGTCAAGATGATCTTTTCCAAGGAGGAGGGTGTTCACCCGGAAAAGAATCCCGTGATCAAACTGGCTCAGCGGATTTTCCCGGTCTCGACGCATTTCGACGGCGCGCATTTCTTTACCCGGCTCAACGGACGCTTGGCGCTGACCCCTCTGGCCTTGGTGCTGCTCATGGTAGAAACCACGGACTTGGTTTTTGCGGTGGATTCCATTCCTGCCATCTTTTCCGTGACCACAAAGCCGTTCATCATTTTCACATCGAACATTTTTGCCATTCTGGGCTTGCGCTCGCTTTACTTCGTCCTCGTCGGTGCGCTGGAATACTTTCGATATCTCAAAGTCGGGCTTTCGGTGGTGTTGATTTTCATCGGCGCTAAAATGCTGGGTGAACACTGGATCAAGATTCCGACCATTTGGTCGCTCTGCCTCGTGGCCGGAATCATCGTCGCCTCGATCATCCTGTCGATCCTCGCGGTGAGACGGCAGCCGCATCCGGCGAAAGAGGTCTCCCCCGAAGCCGGCGTGACGAACAAGCGATGAAATACCATTGGCTCCTCTCGCCCGCCCAGCCGGCGCTGCGTGATTTTCTGGCGAAGGAGCTAGACTTATCGGCGCTGGCCGCGCAATGCCTTTTGAACCGCGGACTCAGCGAACCCGAGTCGGCGCGCCGCTTTCTCCAGCCACAACTCAAGCATTTGTCCGACCCTTCTCTCCTGCCGGCGATGAACGCGGCGGTCGAACGGCTGTGGCGCGCCCGCGAGGAAGGAGAACCGTTGGTCATCTTCGGCGACTACGACGTGGACGGGGTGAGCTCGGCAGCTTTGTTGATCGAGGTTCTGGAACGCCTCGGATGGAAAGTGAATTGCTACTTGCCGAGTCGGTTGGACGAAGGCTATGGGCTCAGTCAAGACGGCGTAGAGAATTGTCTGGCGAAATTTCCCACCAAGCTCCTGTTGGCCGTGGATTGCGGATCGACCGCCGTGAGCCAAATCGACTGGCTCCGGCAGAAAGGCGTGGATGTTCTCGTGCTGGATCACCACCAAGTCGCCGATCCTGCGCCGCAAGCCGCCGCGCTGGTCAACCCGCAACTCGGCTCCGGTAACTCCCGGAAATTCACGGAACTCTGCTCCGTGGGTATCGCCTTCAAGCTCGCCCACGCCATCGTGAGGCACGGGCGGCAGATGGGATGGCCGGCGGCGCTGAGTTTTGACCTGCGGCCGTTGCTGGATTTGGTGGCGCTTGGAACCATCGCCGACCTGGTGCCATTGACCGGCGAGAATCGGATTCTGGTTTCAGCCGGCCTCGAGAAACTTAATGTCAGTCAACGACCGGGCTTGTCCGCCCTGAAGAGAGTGGCGCAGGCCGGCGCGCCGATCGGCGTTTACGAGGTCGGCTTCCAACTGGCGCCCCGCCTGAACGCAGCCGGGCGGCTGGAAAACGCGCTCAAGGCCTTGGAACTCTTGAGGGCTAAGGACGCGATGACGGCCGAACCCTTGGCGCGAGAACTCGACTCGCAAAACCGCGAACGCCAGCGGATCGAACGCGGCATCGCCGAAGAGGTCATCGGCGCGATCCGCGCCAAGTTCAATCCGCAGACCGATTACGTCTTAGTCGAAGGCGGCTTGCTTTGGCACGTCGGAGTTGTGGGGATCGTGGCTTCACGAGTGTTGCGCGAGTTTTACCGGCCCACCTTGATCGTCGGCGGCGAACGAGATGAATGGCGTGGATCGGGTCGCAGCATCGAGGGGTTCGATCTGGCCGCCGCATTGCGAGCCTGCGGCGACTTGCTGATACGGCACGGAGGGCATGCCATGGCTGCCGGCCTGACCCTCCATCCGGACAAAGTGGACGCGTTGCGCAGCCGATTGAATGAGCTTGCGCGGCGCACGTTGAAACCCGACATGCTGCAACCCTCGCTCCGGCTGGACTCGGAAGTGGCGCTCTCGGACGTGACCCCGAGCTGTCTAGCCGAGCTGGGACGGATCGGACCGTTCGGTCAAGGAAACCCGCCCGTTCAACTCGTGGCGCGGGCCGTGGCCTGCCAGCGTCCGATGCAGCGCATGGGCAAAGATCAGCAACACGCCAAATTGTGGGTGAATGACGGCCACACCACTCACGAAGCCGTCTGGTGGAATTGTCCGCATTCAGACCAACCTGCCGGTCGATTCGATCTGGCGTTCACGCCGCAGCTCAACGAATTCAATGGCCGTTCAACGATCCAGCTTAAGGTCCTGGATTGGCGGCCCGCCTGAAGAACCGCAGCCGCCGATGGGAGGGGGTGCGCATCTTGACACTGCCACCGTTGTTTTCTCCCTCTCCCACGACGTAGGAGTGGGAGAGGGTTGGGGAGAGGGCAACCTCGTGTTGTACTG
>JACQWK010000713.1 GCA_016209525.1 Verrucomicrobiota bacterium | reverse complement strand
GTCTAAGTCAAACCAGCGGCAGGATTGTTCATCGACGATCAAGGCCGTTTCAACCGCGCCATCGCCAATTCGGTGCCGGGGGCGGTGCAGTGGAACGGAGACGAACAAACAAACAGAAGGAGCCACCGTTGAGTGACTTTGTCTATACGGATACGGCGCCGGTTGGGACACTCTGGGGCGCGTGTGCTCCATAGCTCTGACGGCATACATAGGTCTTAGAGAATTTTCATGAGCATTGCCTCTCAAATTGTCGTCTGCGGAAGCATCGTGCCGGATCCGCTTCAGACGTTGGAGCCGCTGGCCGGCCCGGGGGGCCCCGCGCTGAAAAACGAAATGATGTTGCCCGCCGTGCTCGATCCTTGGGCGGGTCACGCACTTTATGAAGCGGCGAATTTGGCCAAGAACCAGCCCGGCAGCAAGGTCTGGCTTGTTAGTCTCGGTCCCAAAACCAAGCTGCAGCAGGTCATGATGACCGTGGCGCAAAAAGCGCCGTTCGAATTGATCGCCCTCGACGGATCGGCCAGCGGATTTAGTGACGCCTTTGAAACGGCGGCGGTCCTGGCCGATGCCATCACGGCGATTCCTGGCCTGGACAAATCAAAGCTGCTCGTGTTCGGTGGCTGGGAATCCGCCTCGCGCGGCGCCGGCGTGACCATGCAAATCGTCGGCGAACGCCTCGGCATCGTGGATCAATTCCAGGGCGTGGATGAATTGAAGCTGAATCCCGACGGTTCATTCGAAGTGTTCGAACGCGTCGAAGGCGGGCGGCACCAGATTTCCCGATGCGCCGGGCCGCCCATGGTCATCGGCTGGGCGACCGGCAATCTGCCCGAACCCAAGAACAATCCGCAGGTCGGCATGATGAACATGCGCACCGTCATGCCCGCGCTGCAAAAAGCGAAGCCGGTCAAAGTCAGCGCGGAGGGCGTGATCTTTGCGAGTGTCGCGTTGCCCACGCAGACGCGCCAAACCCGGATCGTCCAGGACGCTTCGCCGGAAGACATCGCCAGGGAGATCGTCGAGTGGATCAGACCTTGAGACAACTATGGAAACGCTTTTGCTCCTTGCCCACACGGAAGCCGACGGCTCACTCGCAATGGCGGCGCTTGAAGCTCTAGGCGCAGCAACGGCCTTGAAACCGGTTCCCGGTGGTTCAACCCTAATCGTCGGTCTCATCGGCGATAGCGTCCAGCCCGCGGCGAACCAGATTGCCGCTTGTGGCGCAAGTAGATTTCTCGGGGTGGCCGGAAAGGATTTCGCGTCCCCGCGCTACGCTACGGATGCAGCCGCCGCCCAAGCGCTCGTCAAAGCGGCAGCAGCCACAGTTGTTTTGGCACCCGGCACATCGCGCTTTGCGCGCTGCCTCGCGGGGGTGGCTCAACGCGTGGGCGGACGCGCCGATACTCACGTGACCGCGATGAGCGCGCCGGACGGTCAGTTGAGCGTCAGCCGGTGGTACTACCGCCAACGCATGGAATCGGTGCTCCGGCGCGAACAGCGTCCGTGGTTCATCTTGATCGATGCTGGGAGCCAGTCGATGTGGCAAGGCGCAGTCGGAACGGCGGCGGTTGAAATCGTTTCCGTGGCTCTGGCAGATTCTGCCAAACGCACCACCGTCACCGGCTTCCGCGCGCCGTCGGCGGACGCTCAGACGATCCGGCCTGAGGCAGAGCTGCTGTTCGTCGCCGGAGCAGGTTGGACGAAGAAACAAGCCGACGGTCAGGTGCGCTCCGCCGAGGCCGAAAAGCTGATCCTCGAATTCTTGAAGCGGTCGCGCGCGTCGTTGGGCAGCAGCAAATCGCTCGTGGACCAATGCGGCGAAGGCCAGGCGGTGCTGTCCTTCCTTTCGCACCTGAATCAGATCGGCCAGACGGGCTCGACGCCGCGACATCCAAAGGGCCTTTCGACTTGCTGCCACGGGGAAGAGCCGCACACCGTCGGGTGGAGATTCATCAACGAACGCCGCGCGATCAGCCTCGATCCCAACTGCGGCTGGGCGCGCGGCAAAGCCGAGGTGCTCTACGTGGCCGACGCGTTCAAGGTGCTGGCGAAAGTCAATGAGCTCTTGAGCGCGGCCAGCAATTCTCATTATGACCCGTATGTAGTCCCGGCTTTAGCCGGCCAGCGCGAGAAAACCGGCTAAAGCCGGGACTACAAGCGGGTCGCAGGTCGTGCCTGTCGTCAAAATGAGAATTGCTGGAGCGCGGCTGAACTCGCTAGTCCTAAAACAAGCGCATTACGGTTCGTCGAAGTG
>JACQWK010000712.1 GCA_016209525.1 Verrucomicrobiota bacterium | reverse complement strand
CGACGACGAGGACGAGAAAATTTGCGCGGCCCGCGAGGATTCCACGTGATACTGATAGATTGAAAATCAGTGGGTAAGGGAGTGGCGTTGCCGCCACCCCCTCCCCGTTGTCGCAATGAGGTCGATTCCTCATAGTTCCCGGCGTGCGGGTTTCTCGCTCCGGGCGACCCCAAACCTCGTTGCCCCGTTCGGGGAAAACGCATCGGTTCGTACTCATAAGTGTGATTCGCTTCACCCTCAGCAAAAGTTCTCCAGACTGATCAAACCCCGTTGCGCTAACTGCACCGTGGTCAGCCGATAGTTGTCGGTGCGTTTCTTGCGTTTGCGCCACATCGCGCGCACGCGCATCCGAATCCAACCATCCAGCCGCCGCAATTGCCACCGCGTGGTGGCCCAGTGCGGAGTGAAGTAGAGCGCGGTGCCCCGGATGACTTGGTTGAGTTTCTCGATCATCGCAGCTTCCAGGTTATGGTGCCGGATCGTCAACTCCCGCATCCGATCTTGAAGTTTCTTCACGGACTTGGGGCGCATCCGCCGGGACCGGCGCGAGAGCACAAACCCCAGAAAGGAATAACCCTTGCCAAAGGTCGTGATCTGCGTTTTCTCGGCGCTGAGTTGCAGGCCGAGCTGGGCCAGCGTTTGCTCCACCAATTTCCGCGCCTCCTCAGCTTGGGCGTGCGTCTGGGTGACGACCACAAAATCGTCGGCATACCGGACAAACCGATAGCCGTGCGCTTGCAGTTGCCAGTCCAGATGGTTGAGAACGATGTTGGCCAATAACGGCGAAATGACCCCGCCTTGCGGCGTGCCAATCGTCGTGGGCTTGAAGACACCGTTCTCCATGACACCGGCGCGAAGGAACTTCTCGATCAGACACAGGATGTTGCCGTCGGCGACCTGGGCGGCTACGGCGGCCATGATGATCTCCAATGGCAGATTGTCGAAGAAACCACGAATATCGGCGTCCAGCACGAAGCCGAAGCCCTCTTGATGGTACTGCAACACCCGCGCACAGGCTTGATGGCAGTTGCGTCCCTGGATAAATCCAAAGGACGCGTCGTGAAACAACGGCGTGAAGATCGGCGTCAACAGGCAGCGAACCACCTCTTGAGCGACGCGATCTCGGACCGCGGGAATACCCAGCGGGCGCCATTTGCCATCGCCTTTATCCAGGTAATGGCGACGCAACGGGAAGGGTTTGAACGACCCGTCCTTGAGGTCGCGTAGGAGCGAGGCGAGGTTGGCGTCCAGGTTCTGTTCGAACATCTGGATACTGACCTTGTCGATGCCTGCGGCACCCCGGTTGCGTTTGACCGCTTTGAAAGCAGTCAGCACGAGCTTGGGAGTGATTCTCCCGGTCAGGGAGTGAACTTTGCGTTGGTTGGGAACGAAGACACTCATGCGAGTCTCCAACCCATGAGTTTTGGCCGTCGGGTCTGGGGGCGGTATGACGGGACGTTTCTTAGCCGAGAGACGGGTTGCCGGGAGGAGGTCCCGGCAGGCCATTTAGTGGCCGCAGCCGCAAGGCTAACTTTCCCAACCGCCCCTGGATCGACGGACCGAGGATGGTAACACCTTTGGTTCCGTGTGGCGGAACTACTCGGGCGTTGCTGAGTTCTCCAAGGACAGGGCCGGTGAGACGCCGTTCCTGTCGCCAGCGCGTGGGGAAAGCCTTTCATTGCTAACTTATAGCTTGCCGTTACCCGGCGTTTGAGGCCGGGACGCTGTGAGAGTTCACCGGTGATGAGAACGCGCTGAAGGCCAGGCATGACGACGTGTAGCACCTCAACCAATGGACTGTGGGTAACCGTCTGGGCCACAGCCAGACCTTTCCCAATGGGGGCGGAAAGGACGGACTTCGCGCTAGCACAGGACGCTCGTCTTCGGTTCCGGCCGAAACGCCACCCTGCCTGGACGTGGGAACGGGCCTCTTCGCGACGGACCCTCGCGGGTCCGCCCTGGCGACGTTCCCTTGGGCAAGCCCAAGGTTTTGTTCCCACGGTCTGATTCCCTACGGACGGAATCAGGTGGTTTGGCAATAGTAACACTGTTAGTTCCACTCTCACGTTCTCACTACGGTTCACGCTGCGCTACCGTTGATGGGGAGGACTCCCTCGCCTTCAGCGCGCCGAGATTTCCAGCATCCGTTCGATCGGCAAGCGGGCGCGCTGGAGAACTTCCGCGCTCAATTCCAGCCGAGGCGTGAGATCCGCCATGCAATCGTAAAGCTTGTCGAGCGTGTTCATCTTCATGAACCGGCACTCGTTGCATCGGCAGTTGTCCGTCGGCGCCGGGATGAACTCCTTGTCCGGGCATTCCTTTTTCAGGCGGTGCAGTATGCCGGCTTCGGTGGCAATGATGATCGCCTTCGCGGGACTTTGCTTGCAGTACCCCACCATTCTTTCGGTGGAACATACCTCGTCCGCCAGCATGCGCACGGCTTTCGTGCATTCGGGGTGAGCCACCAGCGGCGCACCGGGGTATTGGCTGCGGATCCGCACGACGCTCGCGTGGGTCCACTCCACGTG
>JACQWK010000742.1 GCA_016209525.1 Verrucomicrobiota bacterium | reverse complement strand
CAGGAGAGCTATGCGCGCACTTGTTCAGGGAGTTTTCACCCCGGCCCTCTCCCGCCGGGAGAGGGAGAATACTTCGCCGCGCTTCGCCAAGCCGAGCACGGTTGGCCGGCGGATGCGCGGGTTGCTTTGTTCCCTCTCCTTGAGGGAGAGGGCTGGGGTCAGGGGGATCGCGGCGTCCAATGACCAAGCGCTGTATGCTGTTCCAGAGACTTAACGGCGCCGGAGTTCCTATTCGCCTTTCAACGATAAGGACTATGACGCCGCAGAATGCGTTCAGGCTCGCCAGCATCAGAAGTGTGCGGGTAAATCCAAGAGCCGGCACGAGGAGAAAGGTGGCCAGGAGGGTGCCCAGGACAGCTCCCAGCGTATTCAGGGCATAGAGGGTCCCGATGCACTTGCCATCGGTCGTCAAAGGGGCGACGAACCGGTCCATCGCCGCCAGCGTCGCTCCCATCGAGGCGGTCGCGGGAAGCAACAGCACGAAAGGAACTGAAAAGGCCGCCGTCCAGTGGCGCAGAGGAGACGGATCGATCCCGATCAAAAGCAGAGCCAATTCATTGGTCTGCGGTAACCGAACGATGAGGAGCACTCCCCAGAGCCCGATCAGGAGTTCCAGGAACCCGTACCACCGACCGGGCCGAGGGCTCCGGCTGAGCGCACCGTCCAGAATCCAAGCGCCCAGAGCGACCCCCCCAAAGAACGCCGTGACGACGGCCAAGACCGCTGGCAGTTCATGTCCCAAACCAAGCCCAAACACGCGGGACCAAACCATCTGGTGTCCGAGCCCGCACACTCCAGAGACGAAAAAGACGACGAACAAGATGAAGCGCTGAGGTGCCGAAGTCATGATTCGCTAATCCTGAGACGGGGCAGACACCCTATTTCTGGCGACTTGGATTTCATCGCAGCTTTGCTCATACTTTGAATAATGCAGTTTATTCGCGACATTTACGCCACGAAGCAAGCCAGCAATCGCCCGCTCATCTCGTTGGAGATTTATCCGCCGAAGACGGTGGAAGGAGATCGCAATCTTTTTGAGAAGACGATTCCTGCTTTCAAACGATTGAAACCCGACTTTTGCTCGGTGACCTACGGCGCCGGCGGCAGCACCCGGGACAAGACTTTCACGATCGTGGACCGCATCCAGCGCGAATACGGGCTCACCGCCATGGCTCATCTGACTTGTGTGGGTGCAACGCGCGAACAAATCGGCGAAGCCCTCGCCCAGGCAAAGGCGCTCGGCATCAAGAATATTCTCGCCTTGCGCGGAGATCCTCCGGGCGGCGTCGGTGAGTTCAAGAAAACTGAAGGGGGGTTTGAATACTCCTTTGAGCTCGTCCAATTCATTCGCGAGATGAACGGCTTCTGCATCGGGACCGCCGGTTTCCCCGAGGGCCACATTGCCTGCAAGGAAGGGAAGTACGTCGATTGGCACCGCTTGAAAGCCAAGATCGCGTGCGGCGCGGATTTCGTGCTTACCCAGCTCTTTTTCGACAACGCCGATTTCCTGGTCTTTCGTGATTACATGACGAAAAAGCTTGGGGTCTCGGTCCCGATTTCGCCCGGGGTTTTGCCGATCCTAAATGCGACCCAGATTAGACGCTTCGCCGCGCTCTGCGGCGCCCGCATGCCGTCGCCGCTGCTGGCGCGCTTGGATCAATTGGGCGACAACGACGACGCGGTCGTTGAATTCGGGATTGAGTACGCCTCCCAGCAGTGCGAGAAACTGCTGAAGGAAGGGGTGCCCGGCCTTCACCTCTATACTCTCAACAAGGTCAAATCCATCTTTCGAATCCTGGCCAACCTCGGGTTGGCGGAGCGGGCCTAGCGCACCGGGCGCAGCTTGACACTGCCACCGTTGTTTTCTCCCTCTCCCACGACGCAGGAGTGGGAGAGGGTCGGGGAGAGGGCAATCTCGTGAGGTGACGGTGGCCAGATGTGCTTGGATGAAACGCTCCTCCACTACCCCGCCCACTCCACCACATCGGGGAAGAGAGGGAGGTACGCCGTTGGCGATTCGGTGGCAGTGTCCAGATGCGCCCCGGCGCACTTCCTCGCACAGTTTTCCGTTGCGGCTGCTAGGCTTTGTGTTCCATGCTGCCGGGTGAGCAGCGACACGGACAAGCCATGAGCACATCGGACACGGCCTTTTACGTCATCGGCGGAACCCTGAGGCACGATGCGCCGTCCTATGTCGAGCGGCAGGCCGACAACGATCTGCTGGCCGGCTTGCTGAACGGGGAGTTTTGCTCGGTCCTCACGTCGCGGCAAATGGGCAAAAGCTCGCTCATGGTGCGCACCGCCAGCAAGCTCCGCGGCCAAGGCGCCAAAGTTGTGGTCTTGGACCTCACGGCCATCGGCCAGAATCTCACGCCGGAACAATGGTATGACGGCTTGCTCGTGCGGCTGGGAAGGCAATTGGGCTTGGAAGATCAGGTGGAGGAATTTTGGAGAACGGAGAACCGCCTCAGTCCCGTCCAGGGCTTCATGACCGCGCTTCACGATGTCGCGTTGGCCCAATCGAACGAATCGCTCGTCCTCTTCGTCGATGAGATCGACGTGGTCCGGAGCCTGCCGTTTGCCACCGACGAATTCTTTTCCGCGATTCGAGAATGCTACAACCGGCGGGTGCAAGATCCGGAATTCAATCGCCTGACTTTCTGTCTGCTGGGTGTGGCCACGCCGTCGGAGTTAATCCGGAACCCGCGCACGACGCCGTTCAACATCGGCCTCCGCGTCGAGCTCACCGATTTTACCGAAGCGGAGGCCTTGCCCCTGGCGGCGCGGTTGGACGGCAACAGTTCCAACGCCCGCGCCATGCTGGAACGCATTTTGCATTGGACGAACGGCCACCCTTACCTCACCCAGCGACTCTGCCGCGCGGTGTGGGAAGAACGGGCGCGCTGCGGCTCGGAACACGCGCCATCCGCGGCTTGGCCCTGCATCGACGAGTTGTGCGAACGGCTTTTTCTCTCCGCCCGAGCCCGCGAACAAGACGACAATCTGCTGTTCGTCCGCGAGAGGATGCTCCGCTCGGAGGCTGACTTGGCAAGACTCCTGAACCTTTACGAACAGGTCCGCAATCAGCGCGTGATCCCAGACGACGAGGGGAATGAATTCATCAATCAACTTCGACTTTCCGGCATTGTCTCGGCGTCCAATGGTTGTCTCCGAGTGCGCAATCGGATTTATGCCCACGTGTTCGACCCGGAGTGGATCCGAACCAACAAGCCGGACGCGGAGCTTGAAACACCCGATGGACGGCGGCTGCGGATCGAAAGTTCGTGCTCCATCGGACGCGCCTCCCCCAACGATCTAGCTTTGCCCGACGCGAAAGTCTCGCGGCGCCACGCGCTCATCCAAGCCCAGAAGCAGCACGAATTCTGGCTGGTGGACCTGGGCAGCAGCAACGGCACCTACGTGAATGGTCGCCGCGTCACGCAACCGGTGCTCCTGAAACCGAGCGACCAAATCGAGATTGGCCCGTTCCGACTCGTTTTTCACCAATCCCGCACGCCCGCTCACGAGCTCGGTGACATCACGATTTGCGAGCAAACCCTCCACTCGGACACAACCATTCTGAAGCGGACGCATTAGGCTCGCTGAGCGTGCACTCAAGGTCGGGCAAGCGTCTGGCCTGCCTCCGACTCTGCTCTGGGACATGCCAAAAGGTGACTAGCAGCCTGCCGGTTTTTTTGGTCGGCAGGTTGCCGACCAAGACGGGCTGGTAGCCCGTTCCGCCCCAATTTCAAACACGCTTTTGGCAAAACCGAAAATTTCCTCGGTTGCAGACCTAGTCCACGTCATGGCAAAGTCATGGCTCACCCATACAACGCGAGACCAAAATGAAGAGTCTGAATTCTGCTTTGTTCTGCTGTGCCCTGGCCGGCACGGTCTTTGGCGAGATCCGCGGCATCGCCCAAACCACGAATACGAGAACCATGCGCCCGGTCATTCGAGGGCGGTTCCAGGCGGTGACGTCGATGAAGCCCGAGGCGACTTGGGCCGCCGAACGCATCCTCCTGGCCGGCGGCAATGCCTTTGACGCCATTGTCGCGGGCCAAGCCGCGCTGGCCGTCGTCGATGCCGCTTCCAACGGTGTCGGAAGCGACGCGGTGATTCTGGTGTACGACGCGAAAGCCAAGAAGGTGTGGTCGGTGAATGCGGAGGGCACCGCACCGCGTCTCGCCACCATCGAGTGGTTCCAGAAAAATCACGGCGGCAAGCTCCCCGTGAACGATGGGCTTTTGGCCGGCACGGTGCCCGGAGTGGTCGATGCCTGGGCGATCCTGCTCGACCGTTGGGGAACGATGAGCTTCTCCCAAGTCCTCGCTCCGGCCATCGATTTGGCGGAAAATGGATTTCCGCTGAGCGGCGGCCTCGCCGGAGGCATCTCGGGGTCCAAGAAGCTCAAGAAATATCCTTCCAGCGTGAAGACCTACTTTCCAAACGGCCAAGCGCCCCGCGCCGGCGAGGTTTTTCGAAACCCGGACTTGGCTCGGACGCTGAAGAAGCTCGTGGAAGCGGAGCGGCGGAACCGCTTGAAAGGCCGCCACAAAGCGCTCCAGGCCGCCCGTGATCGCTTTTACAAGGGAGACATCGCGCGCGCCATGGCCGAATTTTCCGAGGCCAATGGCGGCCTCTTTCGTTACGATGACTTCGCGAGCTACACGGCGAAAGTCGAAGAGCCGGTCTTCATCGATTACCGCGGCTACCAGGTTTACAAAAATCCTTCAGCGAACCAAGGCCCGGCCGAGCTGTTTGCTCTGAGTCTGCTCAAAGGTTACGACCTCAAGAAGCTTGGCCACAACAGCGCCGAATACATCCACCTCTGCGTCGAAGCCATCAAGCTCGCTTTTGCCGACCGCGAGAAGTTTCTCGGCGACATGGATTTCATCCGCATTCCCTACGAAGGATTGCTCTCGGAGGATTACGCGCGCGAACGCCGCAAGCTGATCGATCCGGATCACGCTTCGCTCGAGTTGAGGCCCGGCTCCCCGGAGCGGTTCCTGAAGACCAGCCAAGCGCTGGATCGGCCGGTCGCGGTCAATCTGTCTGGCGAGGCCGACCACGAAGGAGACACGAGCTACATCGCGGTGGTCGATCGGCACCGAAACATGGTGACCTTCACGCCCAGCCTGCACAGCGGTTTCGGGACCGGCGTCGTGATGGGAGAGTTGGGGTTTATTTTCAACTGCCGCGGAGATTATTACTCGCTCGTTCCCGGAGAGGCGAATGCTCTGGAGCCTGGCAAACGGCCCCGCAGCACGCTGCAAACCACGCTGGTCCTGAAGGACGGCCGGCCGCACATGGTCATGGGCAGCCCCGGCGGGGACGACCAAATCATGCGCACGATGCAAACCTTCCTGAACATGGTGGAGTTCGGCATGAACGTGCAGCAGGCGATTGAGGCCCCGCGCTGGTCCACGCGCAGTTTTCCCGCATCGCCGTTCCCGCACACGATGTATCCCGGCGAAATGTCCGTGGAAGCTCGAGTGCCGGAATCCGTCCAAAAGGCGCTGCGAGACAAAGGCCACAAACTCACCGTCTCGAATCCGTGGTCCATGGGAAACAACGCCGCGATTGTGGTGGACCTGAAATCGGGCGTGCTCAGCGCCGGGGCTGATCCCCGGGTCGATGCCTATGCCTGGGCATGGTGATTCTTCACTACGGTGGGGAGGGTTCTTCGTCTCCCGGCGAGAAAGGGCCCGGTGAGACCTCTCCGAACAAGTGCGCGCAAAGCGACGCTGAACCCCTCCCAGGAGGCGGACGGACACTGGCGGCGCGCAATTCGGCTCCCCTCCTGGGAGGGGTAGGGGGCACTGCGGTTGAATTAAGAATGAATCCAATTCTATCCCGATCTGGCCTTGCTCTTAATTTTAATCCTACTCTTAATCTATCAAGGGTGTTGTGGATCAAGAGTAATATTACGATTACGAGCAAGAAACGGCCGGTTGTCCCTAATTCAACCGCGGTGGTGGGGGTAGAGGGTGGGTGGGTTCAGGGGCAGACTCCAAGCCAATGCCGGCGCGCATTGGGACCATGAACTTTAGGAGCCGACGCAAGGAGCCTCTGGCTTCCAAGCGAGGAGAAATGCGCCTCCTCACGTCGGCTCCTGCGTGGAGGTTCCTGTGAAGGCCAGTCAAATTTCCGGAAAGTCAAAGCCATGCCAATGGAGCTACTTCCCCTTCGCGGGATCATAGAGCGGGTTCTCGAAATGGAAACTGGCGAGCGGTGTGTTCGTGTCGGGCGATCCCCCCGCCAAAGGATAGAAGATCAAGGTGCAATGTTTTGATTTCTTGCGTCCTGCGCCAAAGCACGTCAGCCAGTCGCTCGGATCACCGCGTCCGTTGCGGGTCGCCATGCTCGAAATCACCTGGCTGGCCGATGCGCGAGCCACTTTGTTCCCTCTCCTGGGTTCGTGTTTGGCGTGATAGGGAGATCGCGCTGCGATGTCCCCGCCCGTGCAGTAGCGGGCGGAAGGAGGGTGGAGCACGCGTCCTATCGGGGCCAAAGCATTGCGCCGCTGCACGCGGCGCGGACGGCGCGGCGCGCCATCCCTACCTCGCTAAAGACTGGCTCTCCCGGAGGGTCAGGGTTAGGGGGAACCCGGCGTCCAACAACCAAACGGTGTGGCCTATCCCACGGCCTGCACAGTCAATGCCGCGTTCCATTCCCATTCTTGAATCAGCCTTCCCTTTGGGCCTCAGACGAGCCGCGGTCCGATTTCGATCGGAGCAGTGCTGCGCTCGCTTTTGGGTGCTCCCGGCTCTGGAAGTAAGGTCAATTTCCCAGCGCTCCGAAAAGAGCCCGCACCTTTTCACGGTCTCCGATCAGCCGGTCCGCATCTTCTTGCAGCATCAGGCGTTTTGAGACCAGCTCCTTGCAGGCGGCGGCGTAGCGCCTCCGATATTCCTCGAACGTTCCATATCGCTCCGCGATGGAGGGACGCGGATCGCCACGTGACTCGCGCTCGGCGCGGGTGCGCGGGAACGGAATCATCGAACCCATCAACTCGGCCAGCATGCCCTCGGCGCCCACGGAGCGCCCGCGCAAGTTCCAACCCGTGTAGGTCGCGAGCGGCACCGCGGCTTCCGGAAGGAGCAGCGTGCCGAGATCGTTGCCGTCCGCATCGCTCTTCGGCACCAGCACTACGTAGTCGCCCAGCACGCGCGGCGGTTCGATGGAAATGATTCCCTTCGATTCGAATTCCGGACCGTAATCGAGCGCGTAGGGCCGCTGGATCACGCTGGGATAATGAACGCCTGGAATTGCCGGGAAGCCCGAGTGGCTCATGTCCGGCGGAACCAGCGTTGCTCGATCGAGGCGTGGAGAGACGCTGGGAGGCGGAGCCGTGCCGTCCCGCACCCAAGCATCGAGCGCGTCGAGGAGCGCTTTGAGATAAGGTTGCGGGTTGGCCGGATTGGGAGGGTTGTCGGTGTCCGCCACGGGGTTGTGCGTATGGCCGTGCTGCGTGCCGCCGATCGTGTAGATCCGCACGTTTTCCGGGATTGGAGCATCCTTCGCGCCGCGCGCATCCGTGTGAACGAGCGATCCGCTGCGATGCCAGTACTCGGACGCGTTCTGGATGTGAAAGATTTTGGGGAGCAAGCTGGCGTCGCGCGCGGCGGTGCGGCGCTGGATCGAATCGGTGCGTCCGGAGAACGGGTCTGTATCGTCGGCATAGCCGAATGGGAATCGGTCGCAGGGGTAAAGATGTTCCTCGTGCTGTGCGTTGTACCGGCTGGCCTGAGCGAAGCGGTGGTTGAAAAAGCCGAGGCCGCCGCCGGAGACATTGGGCAGGAGGCCATCGAACACCTTCCGATTCCGTTCGTCGGCGTTAAGGTCGAGGTAGAGGAAATTACGCAAGAAACGTCCGGACTGCGAAATGCCAAAGGCGTGGGCGCGGCGGATAGCGCCCCGGAGCGGGTTTCGTTCGCTCTCGTCGTAGCGCAGGAAGCTCACGAGGTCGCGCACCGCGAGATAGCCTGTCCCTTGAACGGCCGGCCCTTCCGCCTCGCAGACTAGTTCATAGAGGTATCCTGGACGGAATCCGCCCGCCACGCGCATGCGGATCGGGGCGAGCGTTCCGGACACGCTTTGGCCGGCACTGGGAATCACACCACGCTCCAAAGTCCATTGCTGGCGCGGGATCACCGCGCGAGGATCCGTCTCCCGCATGCGCCACGTCAGAACGCCCTCCTTCTCGCCGCGAGGAGTCGGACGAAAGGAACCCAGTCCTTCCCGCCGGGCCAGCGGCAGAGAATCGGCGGTCACGTTGGAGGTCGTCTCGTAGCGCACGATGCCGCGGATTGGCTGGCCGTTTTCATTGGCGATTGGCGGACGGAGGAGCAGTTTGTGATCGCCGGGCAGGAGTTCGCCGATCCATCCGCACCACACCACGGTGTAACCGCGTCGGAACAAGAAACCGTCGCCCGCGTCGGCTTCCGTTGCGGGATCGTTCAACTGCGGGCCGTCATTGAAAGCGCGCAGGCAAAGCTTAAGTCCGCGGTTATTGACTTCATGGAAAATCGCTCCGTTCCCTCTGCGAGGATCGTGAGGCGCCAAAATGTAAACGTCCGACTCGAACTCGACTTTGCCCGCGGCATTCCTCGGCGCCTTGTCCAAATCCACGATGTCACGGTTCGCGGGGTGATTCGGATCGACGGAGAACCGCGCGACACCGACAAGCTTCTCGTACGGGCCGGCTTCGCCGAAGGAGGTTGCGCCAGCGAACGGCTCCCGGCGGTGGATTTCGAGCGAGACGAGTTCTGCACGGGCGAAACCACCCAAGGCGGGGAGCAAAAGCGCCAGCCAAAGAAACTTAGAAGTCATGCGCTCCTTTTACGAGGTGCCGGAAGCGCGCACAAGTTCCGAACAGCCAGATAAACCGGCGCCGCCACGCGCGTTCACTAACATCGCAGCGATGCTTCGAGAACCCGGCCTGCGACCTCCAAACCTCACACGGCGTGTCAGGCGCGAAGCGTTTGGAGTGGCGGATTTATCTCACGGCCTACCGAAACCGACGGCTGGCCGTTAGACGCCGGACTCTCGGAAAAAGCGGCGATAAATCGCACGCACTCCAAACGCTGGCGCGCCGCGGCCAGCCTCTCCCGCAAATAACGAGGTGCGGGTTCAAGGCCGCTGTATCATAGATCGTGAATTGTTCCTACACGTTCCTGCGGTCGGCAGCGGCGCCGGCCGCGGCACGCGAGGGCGCGTGCGCTCCCCATCCCCACTGAACGGGTAAGGGCTAAGGCTGGAGCGCGCGGACCCGGTAAAATCGGCGAGCAAGCTTGGCACTCTCGGCATCGGTGAATTCAAGTATCCCCGCCGCAGGGGTGGGCGCGAGCGGGGACCAATTCACCAAATCAGAAGAGGCCTCCAAACGATAGGAAACTCCCGTCGCGCCTTCAAACCGCAGTTTGAAAAGGCCATCCACAGTTCGTGAGAACGTGAATGGGGATGGCAACGAAAGCACCAACGCCGTGGGACGGAAATCCGCCGTCAAGGCCGAGCCGCCTCCCAGGTCGAGCCCCTTCACGTTGGCAAAAGAGCCCGTGCGCGACGCATATGTCATGACTTGGAAACTGTTGCCGGGCCGAGGTTGAAAGGCGTTTGTCAGCAGCACATTTAGTGAGCCGTCCAAGGCCGCTTTTCCGCTAATGGTGAGTGTGTCAAACTGGCTGCCCGCCGAGATGCCGCGGATGCCGAAATTCAAGACGCCGTCGGCCGATTGAGAATAGTCGCCCTCGATGCTCAGAGTCGTCGGGCTCACTTGGGCGCGGTTGAAGACATTGCCGCTCACGGTTCCAGCCCCGCCCAACACACCACCGTCGATCTTGATCGCCGTCGCTTTGAGCGTTCCGCCGTTGAGGATTGTGGCGCCGGCCGACTGTGGATAATCGCCGGAAAAATCCAACGTGCCGGATTGGATTTCGACCTTGCCGGAGTTATTGAAAACCACGTTTTGGATGAGCGTCACATTGGTTCCGACGCTCTTGCGAAAGACTCCGGCGTTGTTGAAAACCGCGGGCACGGACTGGGAAAAGTGCTGGAGGGAAGCGTCATTGAGCGCTTCGAAAACCCCTCCGGCCTGATTGTTGATCACCACGGCCGTGCTGGATTGCAGTCCGCCCGTGCCGGTCCAGCGCATGGTTCCGGCGTTATCGATCGTGTTTTCCTCCAGATTCTTTTGATCCGGGCCGCTTAATTCCAACACTCCGCCCGCCGCAATCGTCAACTTCGACTTGATCGTTCCAGTCGTCCAAACCATCCGTCCGGTCAAGCTGTTGGTTCCCTCCAGGGTTCCAGTCAAGTGGAAGTTGGGTGAATTGATCCCCCCATCGACATCGACTTTTCCGGTCACGCCATAAAAACCGTCTCCGGAAT
>JACQWK010000711.1 GCA_016209525.1 Verrucomicrobiota bacterium | reverse complement strand
GGGTATGTGTTTAGCCATGGGTAGCGCAGCCGTCGCGGCTGCGGGTTTTGGCGGCGTCTCGCTGCCAGTCGTGGCGATGGTGGCGCCGAGACGGCGCCAGAACCTGCAGGCGTGGACACCCGCGCCACGTTCGCTAAACACATGCAGATGGGGAGGGACGGGGTGAGGGGCATTCATCTCATTTTGAAAGCGAATTGGAATAAGCGCCGCCGCCTATGCCTGCCGGCAAAATAGACGGAATGCACAATTCCGGCGCGCACGGACTGTCAAAGTCGCCGCAGAAGCAGGCGTCTGCACTGCGGCTGAATGGTTATGGATGAGTTGGCAGTTGCGGGTACTGCCGAGGAGCAAGGATCAATGGCCCCACTGCTTAGCCCAATCGATGAGTTGCGGATAGAGTTCGGATTGGGTTTCGTCCGATACGTCGATGATCTCCAATGTCTCCTCCCAGATCACGCCGAAGCATTCTTCGACCGAAAAACCACGTCTAACGCACTGGGTCAGGGCGCGCTTAAACCGGATTTGAAACTCGGACTTGGCTTTGTTTTCGCGAGCCCGGTCCTTCTCGTCCATCACAACGACAACTGCGGAGTCCCACGAATTTTTCATGCGGACCAAAACTGAACTCGTGAAAAAATTAGTCAAGCCATCGCGCGAAAAAGTTGTCCACTCTTTTAACACCTGTTCACAATTTTTTGCTGCTCCCGTTCTGTCCGAGCAAATCGAAGAATTCGCGGGCTTGAGGGACTTTGAGCCAGAGCAGCGCCAGCGCGTAGGTTGCGCTCGCAAGCCCCATCGGAACGAAGACCGCCCCTGTCTTTTCCATGAGCCCGCCGTGGCCGATCCATCGCTCCCAGGCCGCGCTGCAAAGCCAGGCGACTTCACCCGCCAGCATCGCTCCTCCGGCCAGGCGGACGAGCTGACGTCGAAGAGCGCCCAATTCCAGCCGTTTAAGTTTTCGGCGCAAAACATGGAGCAAAAGCCAGACGTTGGCGCCCGCGCTGAGAGTGTTGGCGATGCCCAAGCCGCCTTGCTTGAACGGTTCGAGCAGCGCGATGACGAACACGACATTGATCGCCAAACAGAAGCAACTGATCTTCATGGGAGTAGATGTGTCTCCCAAAGCATAGAAAGATCGGGCGAGGATGTTGACGGCCGAGAAAGCGATCAGCCCGGGAGCCAAACCGGCGAGGGCAAAGCTCGCCCGGTTTGTGGCCAGAGGCGAAAATTCGCCGCGCTCGAAGAGCAGGCGGATGATCGGCTCCGCCAGCACCATCAAGCAGACCGATGCGATCAGGTTGACAAAGATCAGGTATCCGAGCGCTTGGCCGACGGTGGCTCGGAATTCGGCGTACTTTTTCTCGGCCGCCAGCCCGGAGAGGGCCGGCAGCAGGAACGTGGCAAGCGAGATTCCAAAAACGCCTTGCGGCAGTTCCATCAAACGAACCGCATAATCGAATGACGCCACGATCTGCGGATCGAAAGCAAAGGCGATGCCCTGGGTCAAAAGCACATTCATCTGGAACGCCGCGACTCCCAGCATGCCGGGGACCATGCGCCGCACGACGGTCCGGACAGTCTCGTTGTGCCAAGGCCGCGTCCACCGATAGCGAAAGCCTTCCCGCCAAAGCAGAGGCAGTTGATAGGCCGCCTGAGCGATCCCGGCGATGAGCACCCCGATGGCGAGAGCGAAGATCTGTTCTTCGAGTGTCCGGCCAAACCGAGGCGCCGCCCAAAGAACCGTCACGATGAGAATCCCGTTTAATACAGCCGCCCCCATCGCGGGAATGAAGAAGAAGCCCCGTGAATTGAGCATGCCCATAAACGCGGCCGCGAGACAGACCAGGAGCATGTATGGGAACATGACCCGCAGAAGCTGCAGCATCAGGCGGGTGTCGGGGCTCAGCCAGCCCGGGGCGGGAAAACTCGGCCTCGCCCAATCGGCGCCGGTTTCCGCGCCGGTCGTTCGCCAAAGCCCGCCGAGCGTTTGCGGCGAATCCGAAATCAAGACCAGGGAAATGCCGATCAGAACAAGCCCAATAATGGCGCCGGCGGCGATGAGGAGTCCTGAGATCACGGCGTTGGCCGCATGCCACATCTCGCGCTCACCGGAGGTTCGTTCCTTCTCCTTGAAGATGGGAATGAACGCCGCCGTCAAAGCGCCCTCTCCGAGCAAACGGCGGAAAAGGTTCGGGATCATGAAAGCCATTTTGAACGCCCCTGCCACCGGGCCATCTCCCATGAACCTCGCATACAGAATTTCACGACACATCCCGAGCCCCCGGGAAGCGAGCGTGGCCGCTCCCATCGCCCCGGAGGATTTAAGCATTTGCGACATGATCTGAGATTAATTCCACGCTGGGACGATGCCCCTCACCCCATCCCTCTCCTCATCCGATGGGGAGAGGGTGTCCGTAAGGACGGGTGAGGGGATTTCAGATCGCAAAGTGCAACAAACAACTTGTTTCATCTGCAGGCGAAATGGGTATGAACGATTCCAGAGGTCATCGGTTAGATCGGCGCGTGGTTACGGTAATGAACGATGGAGAATTCCGGCGTCTCACGGATCCGCTCGACCTGTTCGAATCGGTCTTCAAACCGAGGAAAGAAGGCATCTCCCTCGACGGTCCGTTTGACCCAGGTCAAATAAAGATCCGAGCAACGCGGCAGAATCTGCTCATAGAGCTGCGCCCCGCCACAGATGAAAACGTCCCGCGGTTCGTTCTCGAAATTGAGCTCGGCGAAGGAGGATGCGACTTCGACGCCCGGAATCATGCGCCGGGTCCGACTCAGCACAATCGTCGCGCGATTCGGCAAGGGTCTTCCGATTGATTCGAAGGTTTTGCGGCCCATGATTACGATTTGGCCGGTGGTCATTTTCTTGAACCATTTGAAGTCCTCCGGCAGGTGCCACGGAATTCGTCCGCGTTGGCCGATGACTCGATTCTCCGACATCGCAGCGATCGCCTTGAAGTATTTCATTCCTGCATCAGAGTCTTCGTGGTCCTCATTTCCACTTTTCGAGTCTGCAACACAAGCCAAAGTTTTTGCCAAAGATTTTTCATTGATAAAGCCTGGGGCCTGCTCTACAAAGCCACAATCGAACTATAATCGCCCGCGGGCACTCTCTCGGACAACAATTAGACCGTCATGAAAGCACGGTTGACTCGGACCCCAATTGCCTCCGCACCCGGCGGTCAAACCTCAGGTTGGATACCGTCGAAGCGGGCCGAATCCGAGGGTCAAAGAAAGGAAAATGCTATGATGACACGAAATCATCGGTGGATCGTGGTGGCACTGTGTGCGTCGCAGTTCCTGCTGTCTCCGCCGGCCAGGGCACAAGAAAAGCGGTTTCTGGATCTCGTCGGACCGGGTGCCGTCGGCCCCGTTCCATCCAGCGCCAGCCTCCAGGCGCCCTACATCACTTGGGGCGGAGACATGGCGACCTTCTATGCCAACGGAGGATTGACGACCAAACCCGGCACCTTGTTCCACAAGCAAGGTTTGAATCTCAAGCTGGTTCCCGGCGACGATTTTGTGCAGCAGGTTCGTGACTATCGAGCCGGCAAAAGCCCGTTCCTTCGAGGAACTTTCCACATGGTCGGGCTCGCTTCCGAAGTCATCGGCGCAGACCCCCGCACCAAAGGAGTGGTGATCCTTCAGATGACCTGGTCCGCGGGGGACCACATGGTCGCCCGGGCGCACGTCAGGACCGCCGCCGACCTCAAAGGTAAAACAATCGCCCTTCAGCAGGGCGGGCCCCATGTCGGCATGCTCGACGACATTCTCAAGACGGCTCAGTTGACGTGGAACGATATCCGTGTGGTCTGGACGAAGGACCTGACAGGTTCAGCCGATTCTCCGGCGGAATTATTCCGCAAGCGGACGGAGATCGACGCGTGTTTCGCCATCACGCCCGACATGGTCGGCTTGTGCGGTGGTCTGAGGAATACCGGCAGCGGAGCAGAGGGCACGGTGAAAGGCGCCCGAGTCCTTGTTTCCACCGCCGAACTTTCGAGATCGATCGCCGACGTTTACGTGTGCCGGAAGGACTTCTATGATGCGAACAAGGAACTCGTCACCAAGTTCGTGGCCGCCTACCTCAAAGGCTGCGAGGAAGTCATCGATTTGAAAAAGCAGCACGAGGCCAAGGGTTCGGCGGCCTACAAGACTCTCCTCCAACTCACGCAAGACATCTATGGCAAAACCACAATTCC
Organism: Verrucomicrobiota bacterium; assembly: GCA_016209525.1. Classification (GTDB taxonomy): domain Bacteria; phylum Verrucomicrobiota; class Verrucomicrobiia; order Limisphaerales; family SIBE01; genus VHCZ01. The sequence goes on along the minus strand of JACQWK010000711.1, from coordinate 13,162 downwards.
GGTCCTGGACGACGCGCACGGCTTGCTGTCCGACTGCACGTTTGTGGGTTATCCGGGCAACGTAGCGTTCTTCACGCAGCAGGGCAATCTGCACGGTTTCGAGGCGTTCCACAAAGCCGCGCTCGATCTGGCTGTCACCCGTGGCTACGCAAAAGAGCGCATGGGTCTGTTTCCTTCCGGGTTGGATTACCAGTCCCCAATGTTCCTGAGTTACCTCAGCCGCACGAGCGTGGAGCGGCAGGAGCGGTTTCGGGCCGAGGCCGTGCGCGAAGAAATTGAAATGCTCAGTTCGGGCGGCGCGTTGGACGACCGCACGATTATTTCATTCACCATCAACTTCGAGCCCAACCAGACCAGTTTCAGCGCCGAACAGTATGGCGCGGAATACAAGCGTGTCGTCGAAATGGCGGACAAGTTCGGGAACGCCGTCATCGCGATCCGCGGCCACGCCGATCCGAGCAAAACGCTGCTCGATCTCGTCAGGGCCGGCCTGCAAAAAGGCGCGCTGAAGCGCTCCGGCACTCAAGGCAACTATTCCTACTCCCTCAATGGACAACCGCTCGACTTGGCCGCCACCGCCGCGCTCGTCAAACTGATCGAGACCGGGTCCTTTGACGGCGTGCCCGAAGTGAACCCTCGCGAGACGATGCAGTCTGCCCTGAATCTCTCCAGGAGCCGAGCGGAAGCCGTGCGCGATTCACTGGTCGATTACGCGAAAGGCAAGGGCCTCATGCTCGACAAGAGCCAGATGCAGCCGGTCGGCGTCGGCATTCGGGAGCCTTTTGTGGCCAAGCCGGCCAACTTGGATCAGGCCAAACAAAACATGCGTGTGGAGTTCCGCATCGTGCGCGTTCCGGCAGAAGCGACCAAAGCGTCGGACTTCGATTTTTAGAAAGTGAAACTGAATATACGGCTCATGATTAACACCGTGGCAACACTTCAAGGTGGGGTTGTCAACCTGGTGAGGCGGTTCATCATGGCGCGCCAGCGTTTGGAGTGCGTGCGATTGATCGCCGCTTTCCCGCGCCGGCGGAGTAACCGGTGGCTTCTCGGTTGCTGTCGAGCATCCTCAGCCAAAGCGGCGATAAATCGCTCGCACTCCAAACGCTCCGCGGCGTCCGATGCTGCAGGAGTGGGCCAATCGCTGATCAAATCAGTGAACTGTCCCTGGAGCGCTGATCCGACATGCAACATCCATCTTTCCTCATCGGCTGAGGGGAGAGGGATCACAGGGGAGGGGAGTCCGTGTCGGGCAAGCATTCAACTGATAAGTGGAACTCTGTCCGAATGGAATCGGAAAGGAAACTGCCCAATGAGAAGAATTCGGAGAACCAGAATCGGAGCCAGTTTCGTTGCCGCAACGCTCGTGTTCTTCCTGACGAGCGGCCGGGCCTATCCTCAGGAGACTTACGACAATGTCGTCGTCGTGCTGGACGCCTCCGGATCAATGAAAGGAATCATGCCCGGCACCAACCTGGACAAGATGACCGCCGCCAAACGCGCGATCAAGGAGGTCCTGCGGCAGGTGCCGCCATCGACGCACGTGGGCCTCCTCGTCTTCAGCGCCGAGGGTCTCAAAGACGAATGGGTTCATCCTCTGGGTCCGCGCAACGACGCGGAGTTGACAAAGACCATCGACGCGATTCGGGCCTACGGCGGAACGCCGCTGGGTAAATATATCAAGATGGGGGCCGACCGGCTGTTGGAGGAACGGGCCAAGCAATTCGGGTATGGAACTTTCCGTTTGCTGGTCGTCACCGACGGAGAAGCCCAGGACCAAGCTTTAGTGGAACGTTACACGCCGGAAGTGATGGCGCGCGGGATCACCGTGGATGTGATTGGCGTCGCCATGAATCAAGCGCATACGCTGGCCAGACGCGTTCATTCCTACCGCGCGGCGAACGATCCGACGGCCCTTAAGCGCGCTCTGACCGAGGTCTTCGCGGAAGTTGGTGGCACCGCCACGGACTTCGCTCAAGAGGAGGCGTTCGCGGCACTGGCGCCAATTCCTCCGGAACTGGCCGGCGCGGCGATCCAAGCGCTCTCCAGTTCGGGCAATCATCCGATCGGCGAAAGACCGAAAGCGTCCATCGCGGAAGCGCCCAAGCCGCCAGAGAAACCACCGGCGACTCCCAGCCAAATCCAAGTTGCTGCCCAACCTCCCCCGCCAAAACCCGTGGCCTCGCCTCGGCCTCCGCCCCAGCCGCCGCCCCCGCCCTCGGGGAATGTGGGATTCAGCATGCGGACACTGATAATTTTTGTCCTCTGTGTCATTGTCCTTTCGGCATTCGTGCGGAAACGGCGCTAGAAGGCTCCCTCGATGAATGAGCAGCGGGCCAAAGGCTGTCTGATTGCAGCGGTGATTTGGTGCGTCATCCTGGCGGCGCTGGGGGTCGCCTACAAATTCCTGGTCCATCCCCACCTGGTCGGGAAACTGCGCGAAGCCACGAGCGCTCCCAGTCAATACAAGGATGAAGTCCTTCTGGCGGCCGATTCCTTCTCCGGCTACGCCATATTGCGCTCCGATGCCATCAAGCAGGCGCTCCGAGCCCGGCAAATCAAACTGACGGTCCAGGACGACAAAGCGGATTACGCGGCGCGACTTCAGGCTCTGCGGGAAGGCAGAGTACAGCTCGCGGTCTTCACCATCGACTCGTTGGTCACTGCTGGCGCGAAGGCCGGCGATTTCCCGGCCAGCATCGTCCTGATCATTGACGAGACCAAAGGGGGCGACGCCATCGTGGCCTACCAAAGCGCCGTCGCGAGTCTGCAGGACTTGAATCACTCCTCCGCGCGGTTCGTGCTGACCCCCAATTCACCGAGTGAATTCTTGGCCCGGGTGGTCTTGGCGCATTTCAATCTGCCCGACCTGCCGGAAAAGTGGTTCGCTGCCGCGGAAGGAGCGGCCGGCGTTTACCAGGCCTTTCGAGGCGCGAGTCCGGGCGAAAAGAAGGCGTTCGTGCTCTGGGAACCATACGTATCCAGAGCGCTCGACCAAAAAGGAGCCCATCTGCTCATCGACAGTTCAAAACTCAAGGGCTACATCGTGGACGTGCTGGTGGCGCAGCGGCAGTTTCTGCGGGATCGCCCGGATGCCGTCCAGGCGGTGATTGAAGCCTATTGTCGCGCCGCTTACTCCTATGCGCGCCAAGCCGACGGTCTCGCCAAGCTTGTGATGGAAGACGCGCGCAAAACCGGCGGGGAACCGCTCAACGAGACCCAAGCTCGCCAAGTCGTCCAGGGCATCCAATGGAAGAACACGCTGGAAAACTACGCTCACTTCGGCTTGGTTGCGGGCGCCGAGCAGGGCGGTCTCCAAAACCTGGAAGACATCATCGGCAATATCATGGACGTCTTGGTGAAGACGAAAGCGCTCTCCTCGGACCCGCTTTCAGCGCGGTTCCACACTCTCTTCTACGACAAGATTCTCGCGGATATGCGCAGCGCGCAGTTTCATCCGGGGAAAGGGTTGAATTTGCTTTCCGATGCGGGCTCGCCGGGAGCGAGTTTGGAACAGGTGCGGAGCGACCAAGAACTGCCGCAGCTCAATCCGGCGCAGTGGGCGAGCCTGCACCCGGTCGGCGAATTGAAGACTTCCCCCATCGTGTTTGTCCGTGCCTCCACCAACATCAGCTTGGACAGCGAACGGGAACTGCAGGAACTCGCCCGGAGGCTGCAGTCATTTCCGCGATATTATCTTCGCGTCGTGGGGCACGCCCGCGCCGAAGGCGACGCGGAAGCCAACCGCGCTCTGACCCAGGCCCGCGCGGACGCGGCGGCGCAGTATTTGATCGGACAAGGCGTCAAACCGGCGCGAATCAGAGCCGAAGGGGCGCCTCCTTCGGCTCGTGGCGGAGAAGCCCAGGCCGTGTCGTTCGTGGTGGGCCAGATGCCGTATTAGGAAAATCGTGATGATTCTTGCTGAACTACCGGGAAGCGCGCTACGAAAAAGTATCCAGGGAAAGCCGGCGTGCCTGGTGGTTGGCAGTCGCGTTCCCCCTCGCCCGCCGGGAGAGGGAACGAAGTGCCACGCGCCTCCGCTTCCGAGGCCTGCCCGTCTCCTCGAAACGCAGCGGACGATTCTCCCTCTCCCCGCGGGAGAGGGCCGGGGTGAGGGGAAAAGCGACGTTCGTCCGAAAAAACGATTCCGAATTCGAGCTTGCGCGGCGGCCGGCCTTGTTTCTCCTGTCATCGGCCACGAATCTACGGCATCATCGGCCTGCGGCGATGTCGAACCCACTATGCTGGACGAAGCCAAACTGCGAAAGAGAGTTCTGCTGCGATTGCTGGGCAGCCCCATCGTGGTAGCGCCGTTCATGCTCGGCATGACGGTTTTCACCGCGCTCTGGGCCACTGGCTGGAGGCTGGGGCTCGGCTTGTTCGCAGCGCTCGCGGGGGTCCTGACTTCGGCTGGGGCATTCGTCACCCGGCTGCTGCTCAATGGAGAAAAGACCGCGCGGACCGTGATCGCGGAAATGGAGCGCGAAGGCCAGGAAAAGCGCTTCGCGGCTTTGGACGAGCTGGACCGGCGTTTGGTGGACGCCGATGACGACCCGCGGCCCGAGACTGCATTGCGAGATTTGCGAGCTCTGCTGAAAGCATTTGAAGAACTCGAGGCGGAGACGGACGCGGCGCACCTGGCCCTGGTGCTCGAAGTGCGAGCGAAAGTGCAGCAACTCTTCGATCAGTCCGTCCAGATGCTGGAACAGACTTTCAAGCTGGGTGAAACGGCCAAGCAGCTTCGCATGGCGGCCGCGCGCAAACCGATCCTGGAACAACGGGAGAAGATCATCGAGGACGTCCGAGCCGGCGCCAAACAACTCGGGGGGACTCTGGCCGCCTTGCAGCGATTGGGCGCCGCGGGCTCAACGGACGCCAATCTCGCCCGGTTGCGGGAAGAACTCGATCAAAGTCTGGAGGTCGCAAATAGGGTTGAAGCACGCCTGCAAAGCTTGTTAGATACCGCCACCGCCGAAGTTCGCGGCCAACCGCTTAAAGACCAGCAGGAGAAAGGATAAAACTATGTTTGGCGCAATTGCTCGTTGGTTCAGAGCCGTGGGGTATCTGCTGACCGGGCGCATTGATTCCGCCCGCCGTGTCATCGATTCCGATCCCCACGTCCTGCGGGCCAAGTACGACCACATTATCCGCGAAAAGGTCGGCCAGATTCACATCTACAAACAGGCCGTGGCCGGGCTGATTGCGCAGCAGGAACAAAAGATCGCCAAGGTCAAAATGCTGACGGAGGAGGTCGGGCAACTCGAACGGCTCAAGGCCGGCGCGCTGGCCAAAGCGAAACAAACCGTCGAACGCCTCCAGGCTGCGGGAAAATCCAAGGAGGAAATCCACGCCAACGAGGACTACAAGAAGTGCCTGGCGGCCTACAACGACTTCTCTTCCACTCTGGCGGAAAAGCAGGATCATATCACCGAAAACGAGAAGGACATCGCGGGTTACGCCAAGACCATCGGCGATCATAAAGTTCAGCTCCAGCAACTCCTGCGCGACGTCGAGAAGCTCAAGGCGGAGTCGTCCGAAGCGGTGGCCGACGTCATCACGTCCAAACAGGAGAAGGACATCGCGGACCTGCTCTCTGGAATTGCCAATGACAGGTCGTCCGAGGAATTGCAGAAAATGCGGCAGTTGCGCCAGGAACTCAAAGCGGAGGCCCGCATCTCCAAAGAACTCGCGGGCACCGACGCCAAAGCCCAGGAGGCTGAATTCCTCGATTACGCGCGGAAGAGCGCCTCCTCCTCCGAGTTTGACGCCCTGGTCGGGCTCGCGGAGAAGGGGGAAGCGGCTCCGAAAGCGCAGGTCACGGAGAAAGGCACGGCGCTGCCCGAGTGACGCGCTGATCAGAATTCTATTCATGAATATGAAAACCAACAAAACCCCCGGATGGACGTTGGCCGGCTTGATCCTGGCCTTCACATCGGTCTCAGACAGCTTGGCCGCCGTTCCCTCCTTTTCACTGGCCTGGAGTGAGTATCCCTCCTGGAGCGTCTTCGGCGTCGCCCATGTCCAAAAACTCATCGATGGCCGTGAAGGAAGGCTGGGCCCCATCGAGAAGAAGTGGAACGTGGACATCGTCCTCAAGGAAGCGGAATACGACCCGTGCCTCACGATGTACGGGTCCGGCCAGTGCGACGCTGTTTGCATCACGGATATGGATGTTCTGAATCCCTCCCTGACCCGTCCGTCCGTCGTCATCCTGCCCACCTCCACGAGTTTCGGAGCGGACGCCTTGATCGTCCCAAATACGATCAAGGAGGTCAAGCAGCTCCGGGGCCGGAAGGTCTATGGCTTGGCCAAGAGCGTTTCGGAGTATTGTTTCGTTCGGAACTTGGAAGTCCTCGGCGAGCAGGAAAAGGATTACACCTTCAGCAATATGGATCCCGGCGCGGCGGCCGTGGCGATGCAGCAAAAGCAAAAGGAAATCGATGCCATCGTGGTCTGGAATCCTTTTGTGCTGGAGACGCTGAACAAACGCAAAGACGCGCACGTCCTGTTCGACTCAACCAAAATTCCCAACGAGATCATCGACACCGTCGCCGTGGCGCAATCGTCTCTGGACAAACCGGGAGGCCGGGAGTTTGCCTGCGCCGTAATCGACACATTTTACGCAGTGAACCAACGCCTGACGAACCCGAAGTCTCGCGATGATACGCTGATCGCGATTGGCGAAAAATTTTCTCACTTGGACCTCGCCTCGATGAAGAAGGTCGTGCAGCAGACAAAATTCTACGGGTCTCCCAAGGAAGGAACGGACATCCTCACGGGGTCCGACCTCAAGCAAATCATGACCAAGGTTGTGGACTTTTGCGTGAAACACGAGATCGTCTCCAGCGCACCGAAGATCGGTTACGGCTCGAAACCTGAAGCGCCGGGTGTCGCGCTGCGCTTCGACCCGTCCTACATCCGGATCGTTGCGCAGAAGAAGTGAAGCGACCATGATTCGACGGCCGATTCCGAAGTCGCTCGCGCTTGCGCTGGGGCTGGCATCGGTGGTCTTTCTCCTCGGGGCCTACACTCTGTTGGCCCGCTGGCAACACCAGAAGAACCCGGACGACACGACTATTCCCTCCTGGAGCCAGATTCGGCAGGGGTTGGTGACAGCCATCGAAGTCAACGCGCGCACCGATGAACGCTGGTTGCTGGAAGACGCGAAAGCGAGCGGTGCCCGGCTCTTTGCAGGACTGATCGTCGGGGTGGCCGGCGCGCTGGCGCTGGGGATGCTGATGGGATGCTTCACTCCGGTCGAGGCCTGGTGCAACCCGCCTTTGTCTCTTCTCGCGAAAATCCCGCCCACGGCGGCGTTGGCAGTGTTCTTCGTACTGGTGGGGACCGAAGGCGAGATGTACGTCACCATGATCGCTTTCGGTATTCTGCCCACGTTGGCCATGACCATCTTTTTGGCGGTGAAAGAGTTCCCTGAAGAATTGCAGTTCAAGGCCTATACGTTGGGCGCTTCCCACGCGGAAGTCATCTGGACCATTATCTTCCCGCATGTGCTTCCTAAACTGATCGATGCCGTGCGCCTGGTGATTGGGCCGGCCATGGTTTTTCTCATCGCGGCGGAGATGTTGGTCGGAAGCGTGGGTTTCGGTTACACGATCCGGCTGCAGTCGAAACTGCTGAACATGGGGGTGGTTTACCCGTACCTTGCCTTGTTGGCCGCCTTCGGCTTCGCCATGGACTACGCCCTCTACCAGCTCCAACGCAAACTTTGTCCATGGTATGAAGGTCACCGCAGCTAGGCAGGCCAAGTGAAAGTCGAAATCGCACTGGAATGCCGGGGCATTCATCATTGGTTCGGCGACAAGCGCGTCCTGGGCGATGTGAATCTGAAGATCAAGCGCGGACAATTCCTGGCCATGGTGGGTCCCAGCGGTTGCGGCAAGTCCACTCTCTTGCGCGCCATCGTCGGAACCCACTTGCCGTGCCAGGGACAAGTCTTCCTCTTTCCCAAAGACCACGAAGCAGAAGGTCTGGCCGTCGCTGGCCCTGGCCGGGATCGGGGCATCGTTTATCAACACTATTCGCTTTTCCCATTCTTGACCGCGAAGGAAAACGTCGCGGTGGGCTTGATGCTCGATCAGACCGGCATTGCCTTCCGAACATTTCGCTTCTGGAAATGGCGGAAGCTTCGCCGGGATCATTTGAAACAAGCGGAAGATTTTCTCGCCGAGGTGAAGCTGAACGACGCGATGAATCTTTACCCGCATGAAATGTCAGGCGGCATGAGGCAGCGCGTGGCGCTCGCTCAAGCCATGATCATGAAGCCGGAAATCATTCTTCTGGACGAGCCTTTCGGGGCCCTCGACGAAGCCACCCGCGAGGAATCCCAGCAAATGCTCCTTTCGCTGTACGAGGAAAACCAGCAAGCCATCCGGCGCGGCGAACGGCCGCCATACACCTTGATTATCGTTACGCACGAATTGAACGAAGCGATCTACGTGGGCGACCGCGTTGCCGGCCTCTCCCAGTATTGGGATTGGCGCAAGGAAGGCTTCGAAAAGTGTCCGGGCGCCACAATTACATACGACAAAGCCGCGCCCGTGTTCCAAACCAAATCGGCAAAAGACTTCACCACATTCACGGAGCAGCGCGAAGAAATCCGGCGTGTGGTCTTCGAGCCTTCGCCTCCGCCGGACCGGCGCGAGCACGTGGTTTACTGGCTAACAAACGGTGCGGCCATGCCTAGCGACCATGCGGCGGCGGCATCGGTCGTGAACCCGGGGGAGAAGTCACGATGATTACCAAAGGATTTAGAGGGTGTCTTGCAAATGGGTGGAACGGGCTGCCAGCCCGTTTTCGGCGGCAACCTGCCGCCGAAAATTGCGGCAGACCGGTAGCCTGCCTCAACGGGCCAGCGGCTTGTTTCACCCAAGACGAATTTACAAAACATGCTCCTGGAAGACACGCGGCTGATCGTTTGGAGCGTCGAACAATGTCCAACGCACAGACGGTGAGAACGCTGCGCTCCCCCTTACCCCCTCCCTCTCCCGCCGGGAGAGGGAGGACCGTTCGCGCCGCGTGCGGACGCCGGGCAGACTGGCGTCTCGCCCGGCACGGAAGCAGCCGTTTCCTCTCCTCGAGGGGGAACCAGCCGGATACTCTCGATGAAGCGTGGATTCGTAGCCGCCGAGGTAACGAGGCGGAGCCCTGGGTCACAACCGAAATCCGCCTCCTCACGTCGGCGGCTGCGGTTCATCGTCCCAATGCACGCCCTTTGGGCTTGGAAGTTTTCCCAGGAATTTCACGCATTCACCGCGGCGCTGGAGTGGTAGGATGCTGTGCCGGCAAGGGCGATGCCAGCATCACACTATGAGCACCCCTACCCACTCGTTCCTCAAGCAGGCCGGACGAATCCTCAATTCCGGACAGGCGCGCACGCTGGTCCTGACCGGAAACATTTACGACCTGTTCTCCCTGTCGGAAAACCAGCAGGAGGACTACGTCCCCCTCGTGAGTTTTCTCTCGGCGAGCTGGAATTTGCCGGAGCTGATTTTGATCGCCTATGAATTGAACGGCCCGATCCGGTTCGTCCGGGAATCGGACAGCGACAAGGTCCGGGACGCGTGGCTGCGCTGGCGCGCCGGTTGCGACAGCAATGAACTGGCGATCAAACGCATGCTGGCGAAAGGAAAGGAAGCTTCGGAACTGGAACGCGTCGTTCTGACCTACGACGACAGCTTGCGCGGCACAATCAACAATCCGACGCTTGCCCTCGAATTGCTGCGGCAGATGTGTCTCTGCTCGCGCACAACCATCAATGGTGAGAAACTACTGAAAGAGAATTTGCTCATCCTGGTCGAAGGCGCGGATCTCATCCTTCCCGATAGCCCGATTCATGGGCTTTCAGACATCGACCGCCAGCGGATCAGCATTTGCCACGATTGGTTCTCCGATCCGTCCTTTGTCAACGGCGGCGATTCGGTGGTGTTGATCGCCGAGTCTCGAAGCTTGCTGCACCATCGCATTGCGCGGCTGCCGCAACTGCTCGAAGTCGAAATCCCGGCGCCGGACGAAGCCGTCCGCCGCCACTTTATCCGCTGGTTCAATGATCGGAGTCCGGGCGAGGCGAAAGTCCGGCTCTGGAGCACGGAAGAAGAATTGTCCAAATTCACGGCGGGCCTCTCGCTGCATGCTTTGATGCAACTGCTGAAGGGGGCCCGTCACGAGAAAAAGACGCTCAACCTCGACGAAGTCGTCGCCAAAGTCGAAGAATTCATCAAAAGCCAGCTTGGCGAGGACATCGTTGAGTTCAAGAAACCGGCCCACACGTTCGATGACGTGATCGGTTTCCGGCGGTTGAAGGATTTCCTGAAGAACGAGCTGCTCCCGCGTTTTCAGGCCAGCGGTTCCGATGCGATTTCCGGAGCCGCGGTCTGCGGCCCCATCGGCGGAGGGAAGACGTTTGTCTTCGAGGCGCTCGCGGCCGAGCTCGACATGGTCGTGCTGGTGCTCAAGAACATCCGCAGCCAGTGGTTCGGTCAGACCGATGTGATTTTCGAACGGCTCAAGCGCGTGCTCAATGCCCTCGCCAAAGTGTTGATCTTTGTGGACGAGGCGGACACCCAGTTCGGAGGCGTCGGCGCCGACACGCACGAGACCGAGCGTCGCCTGACCGGAAAACTTCAGGCCATGATGTCGGACCCGCAATTGCGCGGTCGCGTCTTCTGGCTCCTGGTCACCGCGCGGATTCATCTTCTCTCGCCGGATTTGAGGCGCCCCGGCCGCGTCGGCGATTTGATTATTCCGACGCTCGACCCGGAAGGTTCCGACCGCGAGGAGTTCTTGCAGTGGACAGTGAAACCGGTCTTGTCCGAGGGCTTGAGCGCGGACCAATTGAAGCAATTGGACCAAGCCACGCGCGGTTATTCGGCGGCCAGTTTCGCTTCGCTCCGTTCCGAATTGAAAGCCAAAGGCAAACGCTCTGGTGGAAAACTGAGCTTCGATCAAATCCTCCAGCTCATTGCGGATTACCTTTCTCCAGCCATCGAGGAGACGCGCCGGTATCAGACGCTTCAAGCGCTAGTGAATTGCACGCGCCGGAGCCTGCTCCCCGATCCCAACGTCACCCAAGACGGGCGGCAGCGATGGGAGGAGGAATTGAGGAAGTTGGAAGCAAAAGGTGTGAAATGAGGCGGGACACTTGATCCTACCGGCAGAATCTCGGCACCCATGAAACTTGACTGGCTCTCTTTTCCCCTCACCCTGGCCCTCTCCCCAAGGAGAGGGAAATACGTCGGCCCTTCCGGTCAATCGCGACGCCGCTTTTCGGCGAGTGCCGGCATCTCTTCTCCCTCTCCCCAAGGGAGAGGGGCGGGGTGAGGGGAAAGGAGGCTTCCGAATAACCAGCGTGTAGCCACTGAAAACAGCGAGGAACCTCAATCTCGCTCCCCTACTCTATGGAGAGATCAAGAGAAAGATCATGAGCAAGAGCAAGAGCCTCGCGCTTTCGACGGGTTTCTTTCAAAATCGTGGACCCTCCCGTCCCTCCGTTTCCTTCTGTGGCGCGCTTCGGATCATCAGCATCAGCACGCCGAACGCGAGCGGATACATGAGACCGGACATGAGCCAGACGGGTCCGTAGGAAAAACGGTCCACGACCGCGCCGATGGCGGTGTTCGCCAGCATTCCGCCCACGGCTCCCACGGCACCGGAAAAACCCATTACGGTTCCCACGGCGCCCTGCGGAAAGCGATCGCTGATTAGCGTGACGTAGTTGGTCACCCAAAAACCGTGCGCCAGCATCAGCAGCGACATCATGGCGAGCGCCATCTCCACGGTCTGAACTTGACCAGCGAGACTCGAAGCCACGGTCAGGATCGCAGCCGAGGCCATAATGAGTGTACGCGCTTTCTGGACCGGCAGGCCGGCGCGGATCAGGCGGTCGGAAGCCCAGCCTCCGGCGACGTTGGAAACGCCCAGAGCGAGGAACGGGATCCAACTGAGCGCGCCGATCTGATCCATCGACGCTCCACGTTCCTGGTGCAAATATTTCGGAATCCAAAACATGTAGAAATAAAAGACGGGATCGACGATGAAGCGGATCAGCGCCAGGCCCCAAACGTCAGCGCGCCGCAGCAGGACGGATAAAGCGGGCCGTTCGTGGAGCGCCGGTCTCCGATCCGGCGCTGAGGCGTCACTGACTGGAACTGGCCGGGCCGGAGGCCGGCGCTCCGATGCTCCTTCACCTCCATCTGCGACCTGAGCCAGAGGCAAGAGCCGACTCCCGGAGAGCATCCACCACGCAACCACCCAAGCGGCGCCGGCCAGTCCGGTCGTCACGAACACACCGCGCCAGCCGACGGCAGCCGCCAGCCACACGGTCAACGGCGGCGCCACCACGGCGCCCAGGCTGGCGCCGCCGATAGCGATTCCCGTTGCCACGGCGCGTTGGCGTTCGGAGAACCATTCAGCGACCCCTTTGGCCGCGCCAGGAAAGCAGCCGCCTTCACCCATGCCCAAGAGAAACCGGCAGGCTCCCAGTTGGAAGGCGTTTTGCGCCGCCGCATGAAGTCCGCTCGCCACTGACCACAACCCCACGCTCAAGGCCATTCCCAACCGCGTTCCCGCGAGGTCCATCAATCGGCCTCCCACCAGGAACATTACGGCGTAGCTCACGAGAAAGGCGGTGTTGACGTGGGAGTACTCGAGGTTGCTGAGGCGCAGTTGTTCCGTCAGAACGGGCGCGAGCACAGACAGGACTTGGCGATCCAGAAAGCTGAGCGCGGTGGCGAGAAAGAGCAGACCACAGAGCCACCAACGCAGGGGTCGAGTCGAGTTTTCCTGGCTCAATCGCGAGCTAAGGTAACCGGTTAACGCGCGGAAGACGATGCCAAACTGACGCGCCCTTAGGTCGGCTGCTACGATTCTTTCAAATGGCGCTGAGTCACCGAGTCCCCAATTCCACCCCGCCGTAGAAGTAGAGCAGGAGGTCGCTGCCGAAACGCATGCGCGGTTCGCGGACGAATTTGCGGTCGATCACCCATTCCACGTGCCCATCGAGATAACCTTCGTTCGCGCCGCCGGGCTGGTTGCCCGCGCGGTTGAAATGATTCACCCCGCGAGTGAGCGGGTTGGGATCGCCCGGACGAAACCAAGAGTTCTGGTACTTCCGGTTGATGTCGCCCCAGAGCAACTGGTAGTGCGG
>JACQWK010000710.1 GCA_016209525.1 Verrucomicrobiota bacterium | reverse complement strand
GCCCCTCACCCCATCCCTCTCCCCATCCGATGGGGAGAGGGTGTCCGTAGGACGGGTGAGGGGTATTTGGAATAGCGGCTGCACACAATTAGCCTCGGCTTGATCGCTCATTGGAATTACCCCGTCCATTTAATTTTGAATCGACTGCGATAATTTATGGCTATCATCAACCAAGCGACCAAAGAACTTCAGCTCAAGATCGTGTACTACGGTCCCGCCCTCTGCGGCAAAACCACCAACCTGATGAGAATTCACGAACAGGTGCCCGCCGCTCAGGAGAAGGGGAAACTGGTTTCGCTCGTGACCAGTTCGGATCGGACCCTCTTTTTCGATTTTCTCCCCATCGAAGCGGTCGCGATCAAGGGATTCAAAACCAAGTTCCAGCTCTTTACCGTGCCGGGTCAGGTGATTTACAACACCACTCGACAGCTCGTCTTGCGCGGTGTGGACGGCGTGGTGTTTGTGGCCGATTCGCAGTATGAAAAGATGGCGGAGAACGTGGAAGGATTTGCGAACTTGGAAGAGAACCTGAAGGCCCATAAACAGAGTCTCGACGAGATTCCTTACGTGCTGCAATACAACAAGCGAGACCTGCCCAATGCGGCGCCGCTTGAGTATCTGGAGTTCCTCCTGAATAATCGCGAGGTGCAAGTTCCGTCCTTTGAAGCCAAGGCCCCACGAAGGAGAAGGAGTCTTTGAGACGCTCAATATGATCGCGCGCATCCTGCTCCACAAATTCGTCGGCGAGACCTGCCGGACACCGGCGTGATATGGCCACCTTGCCCGTGCTCATCGAGGAAGACGTCCAGCGCATTGACGCGGTGCTCGCCGATTTTCTGGCGAAAAGCGAAGCCGAGGCGGCGTTGGTCACAGCCGAGGGCGGGTTCGTGGTCTTCCGCGCGGGGAACACCGCGCGTTTCGACGTCACGGCTCTGGGGACGCTCGCCGCAAATGCCGGTTCCGCGACTCACGCCATCGCCAAGTTGATCGAGGAACCCAACTTCAACACCTTGTACCAACAGGGGCAGAAGCACAGTTTGCTCGTGAGCATCGTGGACGATTACCACTCGTTGATCGTTCTCTTTGCCGCTCGCCTGAGCGTGGGCGCCGTAAAATTCTACGCCGCTTCAGCCATCCAAGCGATCGCCGACCAACTCCAGAAAGCCAGAGTGCGCGATCCTGGAAAGCTGATCGATCCGATCAGCTTGAATTTGGCCGACACGACAGAGCTGTTCAAAAAAAAGCGCTGATCGGAGAACTCTGTCGCCCCTCTAGGGCTGGAAATGGTTGGGGTCTGATTTCCCACGGCTGCCGCCGTGGGCTGACTTCTCGCCGCCCCTCCAGGGCTAATTCCGGCTAAGCGCAGGAATACCCTCCGTCCACGGGCAGGATTGCGCCCGTAATGAAGGACGCGCGGGGCGAACACAGGAAAACCGCCGCGCCGGCCACATCTCCCGGCTGGCCCCAGCGCTTCATTGGGGTGCGTTCCACGATGGCCCGACTGCGCTCCTGGTCTTCGAGCAAAGGCCGCGTCATCGCCGTTTCGATCCAGCCCGGAGCGATGGCGTTGACACGAATTCCGTCCCCCGCCCAGGCGATCGCCATGGACTTAGTCAGTTGGGCGACGCCTCCTTTGCTCGCGCTGTACGCCGGCACAAAGCCGCTTCCGAAGTAGCTCAGCATCGATGCGATATTCAAAACGCAGCCGCGGCGTCTGGCGAGCAAGGTCCGGCAAGCCGCGCACATGCGCATCGTGCCGGAAAGGTTGACATCGACGACTTTGGCGAAATCAGCCGGATCGTGTTCGCGATTTCCGCGCAGGATGGTTCCCGCGCAATTCACCAGGATATCGAGTGAATCCAAACTGATCGATTGAAAATCTACGCTAGGATCAATGACACTTTTCGCGAGTCCGAGCCGTTCGACTATTGCCGCACTCGATAAAACTTGCCAGCGCCCGACAGGCTGATCGTCTGAGGACTCGAAGCTCCGGTGACTACGGACCAAGGGCCCGTCACTTGATCGGCCGACTCGAGCGTGCCGCCTCCCGACCAAGTCAAAACGATCGTGTTGCCGGAACGGATCGCTCCGATCTTAGGAGCAGCTCCGACCGTCACAGGGAACGCGCTCGCGCTGGTTTTGATTCCAGGCAACCCCTCCGCCTTGATGAGGATGTAATCCACTTCATATTCGGAAAGCCCTCCGATGCTGGATCCAACCAAGCCGGCAAAACCGATGCGATCGGATCTGGCCCAGGCCAGCGGCCAATCCTCCGGCTCCCGAACCGTCCCGTCCGCGAGCCAAACCTTGGCCTGGATATTCGGGCCATCGGTGACGAGGCTGCTCGTCTGGCGCAGGCGGAGCCAGTACCAGGTTTCGTTCTCCCAATCGAGGTCCAAACCGGGCGGGCCCCACGCGCGCCGATCATCCAGCAGTTTGAACTGACGGCCCGACACGGAATCCTGATCGTTGTCGCGGAAATGCAAATTGATGCCTTGACTCGACTCAGGATCGACGGCGACGGAAATGCCGCAACGCGGGGCATCTCCCAACCCAAACGCGGTAATCCGAATTCGGGCCAACACCTCTTGCGCCGCGTCGTCGTAGCCCGGAGCCTCGTAAAGCAAGTGGGTGTCCAACCCGGGATTGTCGCCCACGACGGTGACACGGAGCAGTCCGTTGGTTTGTTCATACATATCCTTGTCCGGAGGCACGGGCATCCAATTCGGATCTCGCGCCCCGCCGGTGAAATCATCTTGGAAGCCTTTGACCGTCTGGCCAAAGTCCGCCGGAACTTGGACCGCGAGATTCACTGCGATCTTGGAATCGGAAACGATCCGGTTCCCTATCACGTCCTGAATTCCGTTGACGGTCAAGGTGTACGTTGAGCCAGGTGTGAGGATTCCTGTTTTCAGAACGACATTCGTTCCGCTGGCGGAGAGCTTAGCCGCGCTGATTGTCGAGCCGGTGATCGCATAGTTCGCGACGTTGGTGGCCGTGCTGGCAGCAACCGGCTCGGAGAAAATAACGCGGACGCCATCCAAGCTCCGATCCACGCTCCCCACCGCCTGGAGGATCGTCGGTGGAGTGACATCGACTGTGAGGGACGCTTCCCGGCTGATGACGCTGGCGCCTGACAATGAGACGACGCAGCGGATTTTTACGCCGTGATCCGCGCGCGTCAGCGGAAGTGTCGTGTAGCTCTTAGCCGTTGCGCCCGCGATGTCGGTGAAATTGGTGCTTCCGGCAATCGCCGTTTGCCATTGATAAGTCGGCGCTGACGAACTGGCGACTTCCACGGAAAAGGTCGCCGTTTGTCCGACATCCAGGCTGGCGCTGGCTGGATGTTGGCGAATGCTCAAGAAGAACGGTGTCGGAAAGGCCTTCGGCGCGATCTTGACGCTGGGCAGACCCTCGGCCTTGATCAAGATGTAGTCCACTTCGAATTCGGAGAGGCCGCCAATGCTCGATCCAACAATACCTGCGAAGCCTGTCCGGCCGCTGCGGCGCCAATTCATCTGCCATTCGCCGGGCTCCGGAACACTGCCGTCGGCCAGCCAGACTTTGCCTTGAATGTTGTTCGTCGTGCCGGTGCCAGGCCCAATTTGGCGCAATCGCAGCCAAAACCACGTGTTGTCTTCCCAGTCGATGTCCAGCCCTCGCGGACCCCAAGCGCGGCGGTCGTCCAGCAGTTTGAATTGCCGTCCGAGCACGCCGTCTTGATTGTTGTCTCGGAAGTGCAAGTTGATCCCTTGGCTGGTGTCAGGATTTACGGCTACTGAAATGCCGCAGCGCGGCGCGTCGCCCGTTCCAAACGCCGTGACGCGAATTCGGGCCAAGACCTCTTGAACCGTGTCGCTGTACCCGGTCGCTTCGTAAAGCAAGTGCGTGTCAAAAGCTCCCTCCCCCACCACGGTGACACGAAGGACGTCATTGGCTTGTTCGTACATGTCCAATTCCGGCGGGACCGGCACCCAATTGGGATCGCGCGTCGCTCCGCCAAAATCGTCCTGATAGCCATTCACGGTTTGGCCCACATCCTCGGGGGTGAACTTCACCTGGGCCTGAAGATTGAGCGCGAGGTGAAACCCGAAAGTGATCGCAAGTGCTTGGATCAAGAACGCACGAAACCGCGCACGAACCGTCTCCGAGCCGATTTTACTGCGAAAGTGTAGCGCAGATTTCCAATCTGCCGTATCGCAGAATTGGATTCTGCGGCGCGGCGGAAGTTCGAGCATGCCGGAGTTTTTGAACGCGGTGCCGACCGCATTTCGGCGATCCAGCGCTGCGCGGAGAGTCCGCAATCGAACACTCCCTCTCCTCCGTGCAATGGAGGAGAGGGCCGGGGAGAGGAGGCACCCTTCTGAATTCAAAGCTGAGCTGCCCCTCTCCTCGATCCTCTCCCCACTCCTGCGTCGTGGGGAGAGGAAGAAGAAAGCGGCTTCGGGAAATTTTGCGCGGGCCGCGACGATTCCAGCCGATACGGATCGACTGGAACTGTGGGACTCAAATCTTATGACCGCTGTCCGATCGGTTTCATGTTGCATACCTGTCCTCAGATGATTGGGTGGATGACGTTGCCTTGGACCAAAGTCAGCCGCTCTTTTCGACCCAGATGCAGATAGGTCAGTTCGTCCTGATCCAGTCCAAGTTGGTGGAGAATGGTCGTGTGGATGTCGCGGAAGTGGTATGGATCCCTCACCGCGCGCAGGCCGATGTCGTCGGTCGCGCCGACCACTTGGCCGCCTTTGATCCCGCCGCCGGCCATCCACATGGTGAAGCCGAGGTTGTGATGGTCCCGTCCTTTGCCGGTTTGCGCTTCGGGCGACCGGCCAAATTCTCCGCCCCAAAGCACCAAAGTCGATTCGAGCAGGCCGCGCCGCTTGAGGTCTTTGAGCAAGCCCGCGATCGGCTTGTCGGTCTTGGCGGCCATGCGGAGATGATTCTCCTCAATATCGTCGTGCGCATCCCACTGCTTGTTGCCGGGGCCGCCGCCCGAGACGACGCAAATAAACCGAACCCCCTTTTCCACCAAACGCCGCGCCAGCAGACAGCGGCGGCCATAATCATGAGTCGGAGCGGCGCCGACGCCGTAGAGATCAAGCGTTTCCCGAGGTTCGTTGGACAGGTCGAACACGGCCGGAGCTTCGCTCTGCATCTTGAAGGCCAGATCGTAGGCGCCGATCCGGGCGGAGAATTCGTCATCCTCCGGATTCAGGGCAGCCTCATTCAATCGGCGGATTAGGTCCACCGTCCGGCGCCGTTGATCGAACGAGACGCCGGCCGGCAAATCCAGATTGAGCACGGGCCGATTTCCGGGTCGGAACATGGTGGGTTGATAAACCGCGGGCAGGAACCCGTGCATGTACATCGGCTGACCTGCTTCGAGCGCGCCGTCAGGGTCGGGCATGACGACATAAGCCGGGAGCGAATCGCTTTCCGAGCCGAGTCCGTACGCAATCCACGATCCCATGCTTGGAAAGCCCGGCACAATGCGGCCGCTGAAGAGCTCATATTGCGCCGCGGAGTGGACCACCATGTCGCCAAAACACGATCGGAGAACCGCAATGTCATCCACGCACGTGGCCGTATGAGGGAATAGGTCCGAGACCTCAATTCCGCCTTGGCCGTATTTCTTGAAGGTCCGCTTCGTTCCGAGGAGTTTGGCGTTCTTTTCGATGAATTGGTATTTCGCTTCGCCGAATTCCTTCGGCCTGGGCTGTCCGCTCAGTTCGTTGAGGAGCGGCTTCGGATCGAAGGTCTCGATGTGGCTTGGCCCGCCCGCCATGAACAGAAAAATGACAGCTTTGGCTTTGGCGGGGCGGTGAGCCGGCTTGGGGGCAAGCGGATTCAACAGCGCCGCGCGCGCCTTTTCTCGTCGGAGCATCGAAGCCAACGCCAAGGAACCAAAACCGCAGAAGGCATCCCGGATGAATTCGCGGCGAGTTCTCGTGAAGCGGAAGTGGAGGGGATTGTCAGGCAATTGTGGCATAGCGTCAGTCCAAGCGTTTGTCTTGATCCGCGGCTAGAAGGTGTGAACCGGGAATTCAGTCGGTTCTTGATGGACGGCTCGCTCGACAGATAGCGACGCCTCGTTCCCCCTCACCCTGGCCCTCTCCCTCAGGGAGAGGGAACGCTGAAGCAGGCGCATCACCGGAGAGGGCGCACCAAGTTTGCCCGAACACGGCGCACGACTCACCCTCTCCCTTGGGGAGAGGGCCGGGGTGAGGGGGAAGTGCATGTGCGAAGCTCCGAGCGATTCAGTTGACATAAAGAAAAGAATTCAAATTAAACACGGCGAGTGCGAACTCCTTCAGCGGCTGGTTCCGGAGGAATTCCAGCGCAATTTGCTTCTCTTGCTCAGTCGGCGGCCGGCCTGCAGCCAGCCAATAGGCGCCATCGATCTGGTGGGCCGCGTCGGGGCCGGCTTCATCGGCGAGCCGCTGGGCGAAGGCTTCGGCCAAAGCATTCGAAATTCGCCCATTGAGGAGCTCCAGCGCTTGCGGAGCATGCGTGCTGGCTTCGCGCCGCCCGCAACTGGTTTGCAGCGCCGGTTGATCGAAAACCTCCATGAAGGGCAGCCGCAGATTCCGTTTGGCGATCAGATAGACCGAACGGCAATAATGGTCGCTCGCCTTCGCCGCCACCGTCCATTGCGAGGGCTTGTACAATTGGCCGACCAACTCAGGATCCACAGGCAGCAACACACTCGGCCCGCCCGCCTTCCGATTCAGCCGGCCTGAAACCGACAGCATCGCGTCGCGGATCTCTTCCGCGTCGAGGCGTCGCCGATTGAACCGCCACAGAAGACGATTTTCAGGATCCACTGCGCCCGGTTCTCCAGAGTGGGTGCGAACGGATGCAGCTCCCTCCCTGGCTGGGAGGTCCCTGTGCAAACCCGCGTCGTCTTTCCCCTCACCCCGGCCCTCTCCCCTGAGGAGAGGGAGACCATTTCCACCGTCGAAGTCTTGTTCACCATCTCCTGACTGTCCCACCGCGGAGCCAGACGACTCCCTCTCCCTGGGGGAGAGGGCCGGGGTGAGGGCGAGTCTTTCCTCAGAATGAAGAGTGACGGTTTTGCCCCATCGAGGCGCCACTGACTTGAAGCGTGGCGTTCCGTTGGCGCTGAAATCAGTGTCGTGGTGGAACGGGTCCCTGCCAGGCTCACGGTCGCTCTGCGCGACCATCGAAGATTGCCGGTAAACGCTGCTCAGAAGGATCATTCGGTGAATCGGCTTCATCCTCCAGCCGTTCTCGATGAATTGGCGCGCCAGGTAGTCGAGCAATTCGGGATGGCTGGGACGGTCCCCGTTTTTGCCAAAGTCATTCGGTGTTTTTACGAGCCCTTGTCCGAAATGATATTGCCAGATGCGATTGGCCATCACCCGTGCGGTCAGGGGATTTTCCGGATCGGCAATCCATCGAGCCAAGGCGGTTTTCGGATGCTCCGTGTCCGGCGGCAGTTCGCGCTTTGCTTCAGGCCAGAGGACATCCGGGCCTTTCATCCCGACCCGCTCTCCCTTGCTCTCCCAATCGCCGCGGCGCAACACATGGATGGCCGTGCGATTGGTTGGAACGTTTTGAATGCTGGCGATGGTGGCGGGCGGCGATGGCAGATTCTCTTCCAGCTCCAAGACCTTCCGGTTCAGCCGCGCCTTCTCGGCGTCATCCGCATTCTTCAAGCCGCGTTTAAGCCGGGCAATCTCCTGATTGATCGACTTGATCTTCGCCTTCCAATCCTCCTGTTCCTGGGGACTGCTCAGCGGAATATTTCGCTCGTCGGTGCCCGCGAGAAAGGCTTGCATTTGATAGTAATCCTTCTGGCGGATTGGGTCGAACTTATGGTCGTGGCAGCGCGCGCAACCGATGGTTAGCCCGAGAAAAACCGCTCCGATAATGTCCGTCCGATCCGTCAGGACTTCATTCCGGCTGCTGGCCACATCCTGATTTCCGGCGTTGCGGCGCACCGGGCCGAGGCGGTGAAAACCCGCCGCGATTTGCATCTCCCGGCTTTCCGGATCGAGCTCATCGCCGGCCAACTGTTCGAGGACGAACCGATCATAGGGCTTGTCGCGATTGAGGGACTCGATGACGTAGTCCCGATACCGCCAAGCGTCCGGAATATTTCGGTCGTATTCGAACCCCTCCGTCTCTCCGAAGCGGACCACATCCAGCCAATGCTGCGCCCAGCGCTCGCCGTAATTCGGGCTGTCTAACAGCCGGTCCACAAGCTTTTCGAACGCGTCCGGAGAGGTGTCGTCTGCAAATTGGCCCGCCTCTTCAGGTGTCGGTGGCAAGCCGGTCATGTCAAAGTAAACGCGACGAACCAGCTCAAGCTTCGACGCCGCAGGGGCAGGCGCAAGGCCGCTGGCTTCGAGCCGGGCCAAGATGAATTGGTCGATCGCCGTTCGGGGCCAAGCCATGTTTTTGGCCTTTGGCGGCGAGACATGCTTGAGGGGTTGGAAGGACCAGAAGGCATTCGCCGCTTGTGCTTCGCCAATGCCAAGGCGGCTTGGCTTTGTGGATGAGGCGTTCTCTCGGACGATTTTCTGAGCCTGGAGAGTCAGCGTTGAGAAACCAGCAAGCGCGCTTCCAACCAAAACGGACAGACACCACCGTGAGGCGCGAGCGCGGCAAAGCCGCTGCCAATTCCGGTGGGGCGAGACTCCGTCGAGCCCTAGAATCTTTGCCGGCGACAAAGTTACGATTCGACGGGAGTCTCGCCCCACGCAAGCATTCGCACACTTCGCAACGATTCCAGGTGCTGTTGAAAGACTGCAACTCTGTTGATCGGTTGTCATGGCGCGTGGCGGCGGACTCGGTGACCAAGTCCAGCTATACCACCAACTCCAAGCTTTTGGCGAGTGCGTTTCTCAGAGGCCGGAGCGGAGGGCGCATCTTGACACTGTCACCGTAATGGGTAGGGACAGCGCGCCTGCGCTGTCCGCGCCGCGTTCAGCGGCGCAATTGGAACGCCTATGTTGGCTGCGGGATTTGAATTCCGCCCGCTGCACGCGGGCGGGGACGCCGGAAGCCCGGCGTCCCTACCATCCAGTACCAGTGTCAAGATGCGCCCGGTGGCTCGATCGTGGATCTTCAAACGGCTGAGAAGACGCGAGCTAGTCCGGGCGGCGAGGAGCGCGTCCTCTACGGCAGGCGAGACGCCTGCCGCTACTCAGCCGCTCCAGAGCCTTCGAGCGCGCGTCTGAGCGATTGTGTCCGCCCGGCCGAGCCGAGAAAGACCGAGTCGGGAAATCTTCGATAACGGATGATTTCGTCCAGGATTTCGGCACCCCGATTGGAGTTCAACCACAGGCCCGCCAAGTACTGCAGCCGCAGGTTCCGGTCAGTGTTGATCTGGGCGTCCCGCATCCACTCCTGCAAATCGGGGGCTTGCCCGGCGTAGGTCGCGAGCAGACCCGTTACGGATTCGAATCCGACTTCCTGGAGAGACTTCTTGACCAGAGCATGGTCCTCGCGGTTCAGCCGTTCTTGGAGCTTATCCACGTCCATCTGTGTGCGCTCCGCCTGGCCGAACAGCACGGCGTCGTAGCCTTCTCCATCGATGTCGTTGCTCCAGAGGATCCCATTGGGGAAGACTTTGAAAAACGTGGCGATGACGCTCTTGGCCGTATCCGGGTTGCTCTCGTAGAGCGGGATCCAGAGTGACATAACTCCGCCTGGCTTCAGATGTTGCTTGCACATTTCGTAGTACTCGACGGTGTTCAGCGCCGCGCAGCCTTTCACCCAGGGATCGATCGGATCCGACGTGATAATGTCGAATTGCTCTTTGGTTGTGCGGATGAAATGACGGCCATCGTCGTGAACCACCGTGGTGCGCGGGTCCTTCACCACGCCGTAGTTCTCTTTGGCGAACATCGGCGCGACGAATTTCGGCACCAACGGCTCGATGTCGCAGATGACGATGCGCTTGACGTCGGGGTGCAAGACGAACGTGCCCGCCGTCACGCCCGCGCCGCAAGCCACGACCAGCACCGATTCGGGTTTTGCATGCGCCAGCGCCGAGATGTGTCCCAGCATGCGTTGGAGCCGCATGTCATTCGGTTCGTTGGACGCCTGCACCTTGCCGGCGGAATGGAAACTCAGCTCGCCCGAAGCCCATTTCGTCACGGCCACTGAGCCGTTTAGGCCCTCGCCCAAATAGGCGCAAAAAATGTCCGCGGGACCTTCTGCCGATGGAATGTCTTTTTCTTGGATGACCCCGGGCGCCAGCCGGTTGCCGTAGGTCGCCATGAAACGGCCATACGCGGTCAATCCCCAAGGCGCTGGGGACACGCGCCAAGCCAGCAGAACGGCGAGCCCTATCGCGAAGGCCAGCGCGATGGCGCCGACAGTGTGCCCCAGAAGGCGCGTGGCAGCCGAGGTCACGAGGCTCTGACCGATTTCTGATTTCTGATGTGTGATTTCTAATTTGGGAACGGTGGCCGCACCACACCCTCTTCGACCGAGCCCCGGAGAATTGGGACGGATGTTCCAGACGAGTGGCGCAAGCATGAACAACGCCGCCACGGATGAGGTGCCGATGAGTAGCCGTTGTGCCCATTGTGTGCCGACCTGAGGGATGACCACCATGCTGAAGACCAGCGCGCCGAAGATCGCCCCAAGCGTATTGGCCGCATACACTCCGCCGACCAGACGGCCCGG
Source organism: Verrucomicrobiota bacterium (assembly GCA_016209525.1). Classification (GTDB taxonomy): domain Bacteria; phylum Verrucomicrobiota; class Verrucomicrobiia; order Limisphaerales; family SIBE01; genus VHCZ01. The sequence continues at coordinate 2,538 of JACQWK010000710.1, read as the reverse complement.
ATCCTGGCCCGGTGAGGCCACCGCCGCCAACGCTAACGGAAAGCTCGCTCCCCACAGAATCGCCGCCGGGAGAATGGCCCACAGGCAGCGGGCCACATCCAGTTGAAATGTGAGCCAAGGACTTTGGGAAAGCGATGGATTGACCGGCCAGAACGGGAGCGAATGGGCGATCATGGATGCCGTCCAGGCCGTGGCGGCCACCAAGAGCAATTGGCAACAGCCCAGCGCGAGCCGTGGGCTCAGCGTTGTGCGCGAAAGGAACGACCCAGCGCTACTGCCGATTCCCAGCCCCACCAGGAACACCGCCAGGATGATCGAGAATGTATATACTGTCCCACCCAGCAACAACGACAAGAGACGAGTCCAAACCACTTCGGCGCCCAATGCGGCCAGTCCGGACAGCGCGATCGTGAGGTACACGGCCCACAAGTTTCTGGGCAGGGCCGGCCCGCAGGCCGGCCCGACCGAGATATTCGTGGAGAGACTGTCACTGACTTCGGATGCCAGATGGCGGTGTTCGGAGTTTGCCGGAGGCGCTTCGTCGCGTTGCCGGTCGCGATGTGGGGAAAGCCGATTTGGGCCATGTCTTGTGAAGAACGCCAAGAGCAAGGCCGCCAGCCCGACCACTCCGTTGATCGATGCAGCGGCGTACGTGGCCGTTGCCATGTCATGAACTCGCAACAGATAAAAACCCGCCAAGAGACAACCGAACACCGCCCCGGCGATATTTCCGCCATAAAAGAAACCCAGCCACGAAACACCTTGAGGCGTCGTCTCAACCCACCGCGAAATCGCCGGCAGGGTCGCGCCCATCAACAAGGTCGGTGGCAACAAGCAGACCGCCGCAACGGCGCCTCGAAGGATCATTCCGGAAAAACCCTGTCCCCCTTTCGCCGTGTAGAGCTGGCTGAGGTAGGGCATTCCAAACAGCACCGCGACGCCGATAACCCCGATTCCCAACTCCAAGACGGCGTAAACCCGCAACGGATGGCGACGGGATGAAATCAGCCGTGGCAGCAGCAGACTGCCCAGGCACATCCCGCCCATGAAGGTGCCCAGCAACACTCCGAGCGAAACCGTGGTCAGACCGATCACGAGTTGCAGCAACTGCAGCCAGACAATCTCATAAATCAACGCGGCGCATCCGCTGCCGATGAATAGGAGCAGGAGCCAAGGCAGGACTCGGGATGATGCCTGAACGCTTCCTTCCCAGCTCGTGTCGTTTTCGGTCATAAGGGCGGTCGGTGACCACTAGGCTCCGACGCTGATCTCCGGCTTCTTGTCAGTTGGCATGTAGATCATTTCAAGCCTGAATTCGCTTGCCACCGGCGAGGGCACGAGGCGGTCGCGTGCCAATCGCAGTTCGTAAATCACAATTCGTAATTCGTAAATCGTAAATCGACGTCCGCCTCCTCACGTCGGCGGCTACGGCTCAGGCCCGCGAGGTCAGCACCAGTCTGCCATTACCCATCCATGCGCAGGCCCGGAATGAAGTCCGCAAAGAGTCTGTGCGAAAAATGGGTGGAGCGGGCTACCAGCCCGCTTCTGGAGCTCTGACGCCACTCCGTGGCTAGCTAAGCCGGGGGTCCGACGATGGAGTTACATGGATCACTCCGCAGCAGCAGATCGAGGTACGGCAGGTCTGCCGGCGACGTGGCTTTCGGATTTGGCGTTTGGCTCTGGACGAGTCTGACCGGCGCGCCAATGAACTCGCAAGCCGCCGTGTCATCGGTCAACGAAAGCCCCTTCTCGCGGGCGGCCGCAAGGGCGCGGCGAATCAATGCCACTCTGAAGGTCTGCGGGGTCTGCACAGCCCAAAGCCGTGTTCGGTCGAGCGTTTGGCGGATGACCGTTCCGTCGCTGGATTCCTTGATGGTGTCCGTCACACGCTGAGCCGCCACGGCGGCGCCGGTTTCCCTCGCGGCTTCGACGGTGGCACCGATGAGCCGATCCGTGGTGCATGGCCGCGCGGCGTCCTGGATCACCACGATTTCCGATTGCGGCGAAACCGCCAGAAGTCCGTTCCACACTGAATCCTGGCGTTCCGGGCCGCCCGCAACCAACTGAAACGGCTTCGTGAATCGGGACGTTGAGGCCAGATCCTGAAACGAGGATTGCAGCCCGTCTCGAACCACGAGGATGATTTCATCGATCCATCGGCTGGAGTCAAACCGTCGCCAGGTATGAACGACGAGCGGCTGTCCAGCCACTTCCAGAAAGATTTTGTCCACGCTTGGGCCCATGCGAGTTCCTTTGCCCGCCGCCACAATGATCGCGGATGTCATGCGGCAAGTCTTGGGAGACGCGCAGGATGTGTCGAGAGTTTTAAATCGTAAATCGTAAATCGTAAATCGTAACTTGCAGTCCGCCTCCCCCCAGGGCGCATCTTGACACTGCCACCGAATCTCCAACGGCGTAACTCCCTCTCCTCCACGAAGTGGAGGAGAGGGGGGGAGAGGAGGAGCGTTTCATCCAAGCAAGTCTGGCCACAGTACAACACGAGGTTGCCCTCTCCCCAACCCTCTCCCACTCCTACGT
>JACQWK010000709.1 GCA_016209525.1 Verrucomicrobiota bacterium | reverse complement strand
CAACACGATCAGCATGATCAGCCCGTTGGTCACACCGGTGAGGAACGTGACCACACTCCAGGCGACCAGGCTCCAGATTACGAGGCTGCTGCGCGAATAGCGGTCCGCCACAATGCCGGCCACCGGACCGGCCAGCGCATAGCTCCAGAGAAAAAGCGAGCTGAGAAGCCCGAGTTCAGTGTCGGAAAGCCGCAAATCATCCCGCAGCGGCGGGAGCACGGAGGAAAACGCCGCGCGGTCGGCGTAGTTGAGCATCCCGGCGAGACAGAGAAACCCCAGGATCCGCCAGCGCGGATGGGAAATGAGGCCCGGCCAGGTCACGGACGTCTCATCGCCCGCCACCCCGCGGCACGCCGAGCGCTGCAAGGTCGGTTTGAATTTTTTTCAGTCCGCCGTACATGCACCGATAATCACTGATGACATTGAAAAAGCGGTAACCTATTTCGCGATACTTGGGCACGTCGTCGGGCGAACACGGAATACCCGCCACTTTGCCATGGCGTCGACAGGCGTCGGCCACCTGGCGCAAGATCGCCACCACCTCTGGATCGCCAGTCTGGCCCAGTTTGCCCATTGAAAGGGTAAGGTCGCCCGGTCCGACAAACAGCACATCCACCCCTGGCAGCGCTGCGATCGCGTCGATCTGCGGCACCACCTCCGGCTCCTCAATCTGCACAATCAGGAAAGTTTCCCGGTTGGCGTCGCGCAAATAGTCAGCCACCGGCATATGGCCGAAATTGGCCTCGGCCCGGATGCCATCGAGGCCGCGCCGGCCGAGCGGGGGGAACTTCATCGCCTCCACCACTTCCCGGACTTCTTCGACGCTCCTCACCCTGGGCAGCATCAGGCCGCGGGCTCCCGCCTCGAACAGCCAGAGCAGATCCGTATAGTTGGCCGGCTTGACCCGCATGATCGCGTCGGCACCGCCCAGCCGGCAGGCCTGGATGAGTGCGTAGACGTCGTTCGGGTCGACCCGCTTGTGCTCCAGGCAAATCCAGATGCCATCGAATCCAAACGTGCCCATCAGCTCGACAATATCAGGATGATGGTAGGATGTTTTGGCGCACAGGACGATCTCGCCGCGGGCGATTTTTTTTCTAACCGATGAAGGTTGCATCAAATGGTGAGGTTGAGTCGTCGATCAGTTCAAGCGCTCCACATCGATATAAAGTGCCTGCATGCGCGGGGAGTCCTGCACGTAGAGCAGACGGCCCGGGCGCACCTCGCGGATGGCGGTGTAGTTGTAGCCCTTCTTGCCGGTGATGACGTGGTGGTTGCCCCAGGTCTTCCCCTTGTCGGTACTAAACATCAGGTTTGAACCCGGCCGGCCGTAGCTGCACGCCACCACGCCATTGCTCATATACACCAGATCGGGGTCGACGCTGCCCTCTTCGAGGGTGATCGGCGGCGTCCACGTCTTCCCGCCATCGCGGGACCAAATCTGTTCAAAAGGCATCCATCCGTTTACGCGGAGGAGGGCCATCATCTCTTGGTCCGAGAAACGCACCACCGAGGGTTCGGGCCTTGGACCAAGGGTGGAGTGATGGGTCCAGGTGGCGCCGCCATCGGCTGACTTCAGCAACATGGCGCGCCGGCCCGTCTTGGCGGCGCCATAAACCGAGGCCAGAATCTCGCCGCTGCCAATGTTGAACATGTCCCGGCTGAAGCACAGCCAGGCACCCATGCCCTCGGGGACCCGAACCAGGCTCTCAAACATCTTGTAGCGTTCCGCCTTGGGGTCGAAGCGGTAACTCATCCCGATATAGACACCGTCTTCCCGGTCATATTTGGCCGTCCAGCGTGAAATCGCCAGAATATCGCCGTCCGGCAGCCGGAGGATCGACTGCGGCGCAAACGACTTGGCCTGCAGGCCGCTGACGGGCTGCCAGGTCTTCCCTTCGTCGGTGGACTTGAGAACGCCATAGGGCTCCAGCACCGCGTCGGGTCCCTGGGCGACGCTCATCAGCAATAATCCCCGGCCCATGTCATGGAGAAACGGGCGCGTGTGGGGCGTGATGAACTTGTAAGCGGAGTTTTCGGTCTTCGTCGGCGGAATGTCCCATGGCTCGCTCAGTGTGATCCGCAGCTTGGGTTTTTCCGGCGCTGACGAAACTTTTCTGAGGCCGAGCTTTACCGAACTCCAATAGCCGTCACCGATCCATTGCGGCGAGTTGGACCCGAATTGTACAAACGCCTCCGGAGTTTCCGTCGGTTTCCAAAACGCCCCCTCGCCGCGAATCTTGAGCACCCCGTCGACGGAGACGCTCATGTTGTTACCGCGCATCACGAGCCGGTAGGTGTGAAACTCGCGCTTCGCGTCCATCGGGACCACGCGATCCAGGAACGTCGCGATCTTCTCGGGGCGAAGCACGAGGCCCTCCTGCCGCCGCCCGTCGCTGACGAGGAGCCCGACCGGCGCGCCTTCCACGGCGGGCCAAAACGACGTCCCGCCCTTCGGGCCGGCCTTGATCGACTCCACGCGCACCCGCGCCTCGACAATGACCTCGCAGTTGGGATCGGGCTTCCAAGTGGCCCGGAATGAGCCCGCATCGGTGGCCGAGTCGTCAACGATCCGCAGCGCCCCGTCGACCAGGGAAGCGCGTGGCGCCAGTCCGCCGACCGGGCGCCAGCCCTGCTCCTGCGGCAACGATTTTCCCTCGTACCGAACCAGCCAGGTGATATCCGAGTCGGAGGCCGCCCCGAGGCCCGTGGCTGCCAGCAGGGCCCAGAGAGCCAGGTGTATTTTCATCTAGAACGAACCCTTGATGCCCAGGTCGATGGTCGCCCCGCCATAGTTTCTCGGTTGATACATCCGGGCATACTCGGGCGTTTGCGAACCGTATCGCAGGTAGTCGACTCTTTCGCTAAGGGCGTTACGGGCGTTGAGGAACAGCGAGGTGCCTTTCCGGATCTGGTAGGAAATGTTCAGATCGAGGATGGTGCGGCCTTTGACATGGGCCCGGGCGTCCGGCCCGAGGTAGGCTTGCAGGCCCTGCTCCACATCCGCGCGCTTGTGCCACTTCGCCATGACGATAAAGGAGCTCTTGCTAAAGGTGATCCCGTAGTTGATGACCTGCGGAAGAAATCCGCTGAAGTCGGCCTCGTTGTCCCCCTTGACGTTAATCTTGGTGAAGTTGGCAAAAACCTTGAACGGTTTGCCCCACGCCCCAAGTGCCTGCAGCGACTGATTGGCACTCATTTCAATCCCGGAAACCTTCGCACTCCCGGTATTGATCATGGTGTTGATCTGCCAGCCGGCATACGCGGGTTCCAAGCCGAGCGCCGCCACATCGGCCGCCGTCGCCACCCTGGCGAAGGCGCCGAAGAAATCCTTGATCTCCTTGTGAAAAACGCTGGCGCCGAACATGCCGCCGGTCGACGTGTAATACTCCAGCGACAGATCGTAGTTGTCGGCCGTCCAGGGACGCAGTCCGGTGTTGCGCACCGTGAGGGTGCCCTGGACCGCATTCGGATCCGGCTCCGCGCCGAGATCGTTTTCGTTGATCACCGTATTGGGAATGATCTCGGCGTAGTCGGGACGGCCATAGGTCGCGGCGTAGGCCGCCCGCGCCAGGAAATTCTCGGCGATGTTATAGGTGAAATGGAGGCTTGGATAGTAACCGTCGTAGGATCGGCTCGCCCTGAAGCCCCGCTCAGTATGGGTCAGATTCAACTGTTCCATGGAGCCGACCGCGCCGGCCTCGGGTTTGCGAATGCGCGCTCCGGTGGCGGTACGGGCAAAATCCCCGTTGGCGGTGCGCACCCAGACCGCGGCCGGGTCGTTGAGCAGTCCCCGGCCATAGTTGGTCGTCCGTTCGTAGCGCAGGCCCGTCAACACGGTCAGCCGGTTGCGCAGCAGGCGCATCTCGCCTTGCGCATAGAGGGCATCGACGCCCTCCTCGAAATAGAGCGAATTGGTTCTGCGCCCCGACTCCTTGCTCACCAATTGGGTGGGGGTCATGGTAAAGAGGGACGGGGTTTTCTCCCAAGCCTGAAAGGCCAGGTGCGGCGACGAATAGGGAACGCCCTTCCCGGCGGGCGGGTTCCGTTCGATGCCGGTCATGAGCGGCTCCTTGATGTTGCCGTAGATGACGGCCTTGAATGTCGCGGCCGATAGATCCCCGTTGATCCCGCTGTAGGTGTACGAATTGGTGAAATTCTGGAGATCGCGCTTTTGCGCCCGTCCGGCCCATCCCATCTGCACCGCAGTGGGGAAGGGCAGGAAATCAAGCCGTCGCTTCACGTTCAAATGGCCGGCGATCAGCTTGTCCCACAGGCTGCGACGTCCGCCGGAGACACCCGTGATATTGTAGTTGTTGACGTCGTAGATGTCGAATCGCTGATTGGCGTTGGTATAGACCTCGGCGTTGCCGGGCCCGAGTTGGTTGATGTCGAGAAACGACACCCGCACCGGAACTTTCGCCACGGTGGTGAAGCCCCCAAAGTAGCCTTCGTCCTCGCGGGTCGTCCACGACTTGCCTTTCGAAGCCGTCACCAGGGCGTCCACCCGCCAATCGCCGTTGTCGAAACGGTACGTCAGGTTGCCTGAACTCAGCCATTGATGCCGGGTGTTGAAGCCGGCGCTCTGGCCGATGCTGCCGCGACCGGTGGCGCCAATGGAAAAGTCCGGACCGAAACTGAGCGGCACGCCGCCGGCCACCGATGGGGTGGGAGCGGTCCCGACGTTCCCCTGAAAATTATAGTTTAGCGAATCCAGGTTGAAGTACGACTGCTGGTAGCTGGCCGAAAGGACGGAGTTCGGAGTCAGCCGATAGTCGACCTTGGCGCTCACGGAATCCCGGGTGCGGAACTGGGTCGTAATCTGCGTCTGAAGCTGGCGAAGATAGGGTTTACTGTAGGAAGCGCCGGTATTGGCCGCCGTCGCCTCGTATGTCCGGATGGGGGCGTTGTACGGAACATTGCCCATGTAATGCAGCACGGCAAAGGTGACGCCAAAGTTCTTGGTGATCGGATAAATGAGTTCGAAGGTGGCGCTCGGCTTGACCAAATAGGTGTAGGTTTCATCGGCCCGCGGCTGTTTGCTGAGCTTGAGGTGGCGCCTGGCTGCGGTCGCGTTCACACTGTACCGGAATTCGCGCCGGCTGCGCTCGAAGGCGCTCTTGCTCACCATGTTCACGGATCCGGCGACCGAATCCGCCGGGGTCGCCGGGGTGGGCACCTTGGTCACCTCCACCCGGGAGATGTTGTTGATCGAGATCTGCTCGAGCGTGAACGTGCGACTGCTGCTGGAATTCGCCATCGGGGCGCCATCGTTCGTCACCAGCGTCATGCTCGAGTCGAATCCCCGCACGGAAATTCCACCCGGCTCGAAGGCGGCACCGCCCGTGTCGATGCCAGGGACGAATTTCAGAAATTCACCGATATTGCCGCCCATCACCTCGCCGTGCGAATCGGTCGACACCACATTCTTGATGTTCGCCGCGAAGCGCTGATCGTTGATCGCGATGGATGCGCCGTCAGTGTCCTTGGTGGCCGTGACGGTAAACGCGTCGAGCCGGACGGTCGGATCCTGAGTCCCGAAAAGGACGGCATTGGTCAGACTCACGTCCTTCGTGATACTCCCACCCGCCGGAATATTCACCGGGACCTGGAGGGGATCGAGGCCGGTGTAATACACTTCGAGGACAACCGGCCCGGCCGGCACGCGATTGAGCCGATAGTTACCGTCCTGATCGGTCAACGCGAGTATGTCCGTCTGCTTCACAGACACGCGCGCGTTGTGCAAGTAACGGCCCGTGAAAACGTTTTGCACGCGGCCTTCGATCGTGCCGGTACTTGCCGGCTGGGCGAATACTGCAGCGGCTGAAAGAAGAGCCGCTGCAAGACTAACAAAGATTCGACGAGCAGTTGCAAAAAGCATGGCTGGAGAGTTCATGGTATGATCCCGGACAAGCATAGGTGTGAGGGTTGCGCGGGAGGCTGATCGGGTCACCCGCGGTTGCGGCAAAGTGGGACAACGTCGCCCGAGTAATGTCAACGTAAAAGTGTTGACAGTTAGAATATGATGGATCTTGGTGAGTCCTAGCGGCCAACCGATCGAGAATCTAGCACTTCCTTTCACATACCAAATGTGCTCAAATGGATGCATGCTGAAAATTGGTATTAGAGCTGGTTGGCGCAGCGATTTTCCTTAATCCATGGCCCTCCAAGCAATCCGCTCCACGTCCATCCGACACGCCGTCGCCGACGCAATTCGCAGTGCCCTCCGGGAAGGTCTGTTGAAGCCGGGAGAGGATTTGAACGAGGTCGCCTTGGCCGCGCAATTTGAGGTCAGTCGCGGGCCTGTGCGCGAGGCGCTCTTGGTCTTGGGAGAGGAGGGCCTTCTCACCCACTCGGCGAATCGTGGGTTTTCAGTCGTGCAGTTGAGCGCTGAAGATCACGCTCATATCAACGAAATCCGGTTGATGCTCGAGACCCGCGCCTTGGAGCGTGGGCGTGAACGGGTGACAAAGGATGACCTTCTGCGTCTGGAAGAGATGAAGAACGAACTCCTTGGTTTGTTCAAAGACAGCCAGCACCCGGCGCGGGATGCGTGGGAGATTTCCTTTCACGGCTTCATTTGGGATTTGAGCGGTAATCCGTGGCTCGTGAGTTCCCTCAAGCGCATCATGATCCCCTATTTCACGTTTGGCCGCCGGCTGGGGGTCAGCCAGTTCGTCGTAGAACCCCGTTTGGCCGAGGAACAACACCAGCTTTACATCGATTACCTGGCCAGGAAAACCACCAAGACCGCCGAGGAATGCGTCCGATACCACCTGGTATTGTACCCATGAAGTTCGGGGGGTGGCTTGCTCTGATCGCGGTCGGCAGTTGCGCGCGGGGAACCGATGCAGCTAACGCGGCGACGCAGTCCTCCGGCGCCAAGGCATCCGCTGCTTCATTGGATGCTCCGGCGCGACGCGCAGCCGCGAAGCCGCCCACGCTCGCGGAGGTGCCTTACGGCGATCACCCGCGGCAGGTCCTGGATTTCTGGCGTGTGGAATCGGCGACGCCGACACCCCTCTTGTTTTTCATCCACGGCGGTGGTTGGGTGGCCAGCAGCAAGAGCGATGTCGTCAATCTGGGCCGACTCTCGGAGTACCTCAATGCTGGGATCTCGGTTGTTTCGATCAATTACCGATTGGTGACGCAGGCGCTCGATGCCGGGGTGAAACCGCCCGTGCAATGGCCGCTCCACGATGCCGCGCGCGCGCTGCAATTTGTACGGAGCAAGGCGGGGCAGTGGAATATCGACAAGACGCGCATTGCCGCAACCGGCTTTTCCGCGGGCGCGTGTTCGAGTCTCTGGCTCGCCTTCCATGCCGACCTCGCGGATCCGCGGAGCGCGGATCCGGTCGCCCGCGAGTCCACGCGCCTGTTTTGCGCCGGCGTAAACATTGCCCAAACCACGCTCGACCCAAGGCAGATGAAGGAATGGACCCCGAACAGCCGCTATGGCGGGCACGCCTTCGGTTTCATGCCGGACCCGAAGAATCTCAAGACCCGCGATTCGCAATTCGCGCAGTTCCTGGCCGCGCGCGATCAAATCCTGCCCTGGATCGAGGAGTTTTCGCCGTTTGGTTGGGTCAGCGCCGACGATCCGCCGATCTACCTGTCCTATCGGACTCCACCCGCGCTCGGGCACGACGACAAGGACCCGACCCACACCGCAAATTTCGGGGTGAAGCTCGCCGAGAAACTACAAAGCGTCGGTGTGGAATGCGAGCTGGTGTATCCGGGGCTGCAAGACGTGAAACACGCGCAGACGCATGAATATTTGGTGAACCGGCTCAAAGGCCGCCGCTGATTCTTCGAATTCTGGATTTTGTCGGACTGGCCATGCGCGTACGAAGCAAACTCGAGGATTTCGCCGCGAGGCGAAATGCCCCGCCCGACAAACTCCTGACTTTATGATCACCCTCACCCCGCTCCTCGCCCTCTTTACCTTTGCCGCCGGATTGAGCGATTGCCAAGTGTTGCAGCGGGAGAAGAACGGCACCGCCTCGGCGATCGTGTCGGGAAAGTCCGACGGGGAAGGGCGTCTCTATTGCCGGATCGACAATGGGCGCTGGACCGAGATTGCAGCCATCCGGCCCGGCGACTGGAAGGCGAAGCTGCCGGCCATTTCCACGGGAGGACCCTATGCCATCGACCTCCGGGCCGACAGCACGTCAGGCGCTCGCCTCGCCGAAAAAGGATTCCGCGAGGTGTTTGTCGGCGACCTTTGGATTCTCGCCGGGCAATCCAACATGGTCGGCCGGGCCAAAATCGATCCCGCCCACCAGACGGATCCCTTGGTCCGCATGCTGGCGCTCAACGGCGTCTGGCAACTGGCAACCCATCCGTTGCACGAACAGGTGACGCCTCCGGGGGCGACCCGGCCCGGCACCGGTCCGGGACTGGACTTTGCTCGCGAGATGGTCCGGAAATTCAAGGTTCCGATCGGCCTGCTTCCCTGCGCCAAAGGGGGCACGTCGATGGAACAGTGGTCGCCCGCGCTGGCCGCGCAGGGTCCCGCGTCACTCTACGGCAACCTGCTGGGCCAGGTGCGGCTGGCCGGCGGCCGCGTCACCGGGGTGCTGTGGTACCAGGGTGAGAATGACACCGGGACGGAACCGTCAGCGGTATATAAAACCAAATTTCAGGCGTTCGTGGCCCGGCTGCGCGCCGATCTCAATCGGCCGGACCTGCCCTTTATATACGCGCAACTGGCCCGCTATGTTAACTCGCCGGAAAAATTTTACTTGCAGTGGAACATTGTGCAGGAGGCCCAACGGGTTTCCGAATCCGAGATCCCGAACGTGCGCATGGTCGCCACCGTCGATTTGGAAATGGGCGACCTCATTCATTTGAGCCGCGGAAGTCAGGATCGCCTGGGTCGTCGTTTCGCCCTCGCGGCGCAGGGGAAAACGGGGCCGCGGCTGGCGGAGGCCCGCTGGGATTCGCCCAATGAACTCCGTCTGCGCCTGACTGGCGTCAACGGCGAACTGAAAACGGCCGGCGGCCGGGTTTTCGGATTTGAAGCCGTGACGCCCAACGATCAGCGCAAGATTTTCTTTTTTCAGGTTTCGGTCGATCCCGCCAACGGCGAAGTTGTGCTCCTCGCGAATCGGGACGGCGTAGTGCGCGACGTTCCGGAAGCGATCGACCTCTGGTATGGTCGGGGTCACGATCCGATCTGCAATCTCACCGATTCGGAGGATCTTGCCCTGCCCGTGTTCGGACCATGGCGGCTCACGCCACGGCCGCCCGCGCCGCCGCGGACGCCGGCGCCTTCGCGCAAGCGCTGAGCTCCCATCTGCTGCCAATGGTCCATCAGTGGGAAAAATTTGACGCCGTCGACAAATACGGGCCGATAGGTGAGGGCATCTGATGTTCCGTTGTTACCCGTATCGTGCCAACCTCGGTTATGGCTCGTCCGAAACTTGCAATTACCCTTAGTGCCGAACAACGGCGCGAATTGGCGCGTCTGGTCAAAGCGCCGGCCACGCCACAGAAGTTCATCCGGCGCGCCCGCGTGGCGTTGCTTGCCGCAGCGGGAGAGGACAACGCCGCCATCGCGACGCGGCTGCGAACCAGCCGGGTGACGGTCGGAGTATGGCGGCAACGGTTCTTGGACGCCGGCTGCCTATGTCAGATCAGAATACGCCAGTAAAGCGGTCTTCCGAACAGCCCTTTGTTTGCCTATGTTGGCTCCGCCGGCCTTGCGTTTGGGTTACGGCCACGGGCGTGGTCAGCGGACGCCGACCCGACATTGAATACAGCAGTTTCCACAGCGGCCGACGCGTTTAACGTCTTCGATCTGGAGGCCGTCGCACGTTCGAAATTGCCCATAGCCCACCTCGCGTATCTGGATACTGGAGTCGAGGGTGACATGATGGTGCGCGCGAACCGGGAGGGATTCGGCAAATACCAGATTCGAGCGCACCGCCTGGTCGATACAACCCGGGTCGATACGCAGGTTGAACTGTTTGGGACGACCTGGCCCACACCGATCGTGCTGGCCCCGGTCGGTTCCCAGTGCGCGTTTTTTCCGGAGGGTGAAATTGCGTCGGCTCGCGCGGCTCGGGCGAAGAATCATCTCCTGTTGCTTTCGACCGTTACGACTTCTCCCGTTGAGGAGGTGATTGCGGCACGCGGACCCCCTGTTTGGTTCCAACTCTATCCGACCGCCAAGTGGAAAATCACCGAGGCGCTGCTCAGGCAGGCGCAGGCCGCCGGGTGTCCGGTTGTCGCACTCACCATTGACAATCAGGTCAACGCGGGTCGCGAAGCCCTCGCGCGAGGAAAAAAGCTCGACCCTCGCGATTGCAGGACATGCCACCTGCCGGTGCCGGGCAGCTTGTTCCGACTGAAACCCATGTTCGACGGACTGGATGTATCCATGCTCTCCGGCGTAATCACGGCTCATTTGACCTGGGATTTCATTCGGCGGTTGCGGGACGCAACGTCCGATGAAGATCGTTCTGAAGGGCATAGTCACCGCGGAAGACGCCACACTGGCACTGCAGCATAAGGTCGACGGCATCATCGTTTCCAATCACGGTGGCCGCGGCGAGGAAAGTGGCCGCTCGACCATCGAGTCGTTGCCCGAAGTGGTGGCCGCGGTCGACGCTAAGATACCCGTATTGGTCGACGGCGGCTTCCGTCGCGGCACCGACATCTTCAAAGCACTTGCCCTGGGCGCAAACGCCGTGTGCATTGGTCGTCCCTACATCTGGGGGTTTGCCGCCTACGGTCAGCCCGGAGTTGAGCGCTGCCTGGAGATCCTGACCGCTGAACTCGAACTCACGATGCGCTCGATGGGCACGCCCACGCTGCCGAGTATCACGCGCAATTTCGTGCAACGCGCGTGAAGTCGCAGACGATTTGGAGGCATTGATCAAATTCGGCAACCAAACCGATCACGCAGCCATTACCCACGAAGGCGTCGCCGAAAAGAATCGCCTTCAGCTTTTCATTGGCTCCGGTCTGGGTTTCGTTCCCGACGCGCAGCCGGCGGTTCTGCGGTTTTCTGCCGTTGCTCGTGCCGGCGGCCCCAATTAGAAGGCCCAGTAAGCATCGGGTTTTCATGAGGGAAGGAATGGAACTTCGAGTTTTTCGAGTGACGAACCGACGTTCCAAGAGAATCGCAGGCCTAGTGATTTATGGAGCGGATGAGTTCATAAGCCTTGCCGATCACGCGGTCCTCCGAGTCGGTAGCCCAAGGTCCGGGAAAGTCCCACATGTTGGCCGAATAGCCCTCGTAGCCACCCTCGACGATGACACGGCGGCTGCCGAGATAGCCGAAAACGTCGTTCGAGTAGCCGGCAACCCACAGGGCAGAAGGAATCGACGCCATTTCCCGTTTCAGGCGCAGCGAATAATCCACCGTCGTCTCGCCGCCGATTGCCACGAGAGTCAGATCGGTCCCGAATTGCACGACCTGCACCGGGCAGGGGTAGCTCTTGGGCAGTGCTCCCTTGGTCTCGAGTTGCTTGAGCAGATCCTCGGCGCGGGATTTTTCGTCCTTGGAGCGCGACCGCGCCCGGCGCTCCAGATCGGCGCGGCCGGCGTCGACGATGTCCAAGGAGGCGTGGCCGAACGCGCTCCGCAAGGGACCGTTCAGCGGACGCTGCGTTACTACGGCTAGCGCCGCCTCCACGGCGTTGGCCAGCGTCCGGCCGTGCTGCGCTGCCTGTTCGAGTGTGCCGCGGGGGTAGGGATTTTGGTCGCCGCCACAGCCCTGCATGAAGAGCGCGACTACCCCGGGGCGCGCCTCCTCAAGGATGGCCTGGGCGTGTCCGGCGTAGTCCCCGTTGATTATGTAGGTGCCCGAGGTGGTGTTGTGGCACGCGTATCCGAAAAGAATGGCCTTCAAGTTTCCATCGGCCATGGTTACGCGCAGCACCGGCACATCGTGGTCGACCGGGCCGTCCGGGTTGGGGCTGTTGCGGATCTGGGATTCGTTGCCGACGCGTAGCCGGCGGTTCATCGCAAAGCCCGCCCGGGCGTGCGTGTAGTGCAGCGTCGCCGGTCCGCTCCGCACCAGCGCGTCGCCGATCAAGCGCGTGATTTTTTCCGGCAATGCCGCGCCGTAGGCGTCGGCTTTGGCCGCGTAGGTCGCATCGGCCACCCCGCCCCGATAGTCGCCGACATCGCTGCGATTCAGGGCGGGACCCGAATGCGTGTGGGACGCGTTGAGCAGAATCGATTCGGGTTGCAGTCCGTGGCGCTCGCGAGCCAGCCGCTCGACACCTTCACGTACCGCCTGCGGAACGCCGATAAGATCGAGTGTTACGAAGACCATGCGGGTGCCGGCGGAGTCCTCGATCGCCAGGGCCTTGGCAAAAACATGCTGCGCCACGCCATCACTTGGTTTTTTCCGGCCCCCGTAGCCGGCCATCCAGCTGGGCTCTGCCGGCGTGATGTCGAATGCTGCCGCCCCTGCTTTCCAGGTTGGCGTCTCCTTGGTCGCAGGAGCTCCGGCTGCCAGTAAGCTCAGCGGCAGGCAGACCGCCAAAAATCCCATCAGGCATCGTTTTTTCATCGGGTAGGAAAGAGGGCGAGGTTTCGCGGGTAACCAAAAAATGCGGCCAGCGAGTAGTGCCCAAGTTAGTAACCAAACGCCAATGCGCCGCCATCCACCGCCAGGTCGTGTCCGGTGACATAAGTCGCGGCCGGACTTAGCAGGAACAGCGCCGCGGCCGCCAGTTCATCGGGCCGGCCAAAACGATGCAGCGGCATGCGGGCGAGGATCTTCGCCCGACGTTCCGCATCCATTACCCGCGCCGTCATCGCCGTAGGGAACCAGCCTGGCGCAATCGAGTTCACTAGAATGCCATCGGCTGCCCATTCCACGGCCAGCGCCCGCATCAGGCCGAGCAAGGCCGCCTTGCTTGCGCAATAGGGGACCACCTCGGCGAAACCCAGATGCGCGGCCATCGAGGTGATAAAGAGGATCCGGCCCGGATGCCGCGACTTCTTCAGAAACGGATACGCGCTCCGCGAGAGCTCCGCGGCTGCAGTTACGTTTACGTCCTGAATTTGCCGCCAGTCGGCCGCTGCGCCGGTCGCGAATGCGGCGCGTGTCGTCACTCCCGCGCCGTGCACCACGAAGTCCAGGCCCTCGCGGCGGCCTATGGCTCCAACCGCTTCCGTCAGTATCGAAACACGCATGACGTCGATTGCGTGGTGCATCACCCCTGCATGGCGCCCCCCATTCTTGGCGCGGCCCGAGCGGCTGAACGCATGCACCCGAGCGCCCGCTTCAGCAAGGCGACTCGCCATTGCCAGGCCAAGCCCACTCGAGCCTCCGGTCACAATACCGGTGGTTCCTTCGAGCGAAAACCATCGATTCACCCGCACGCGCGGTTTCATAGGGCGAGCTCCGTGAGGGCGTCTTCCTTGAAACGGAAACCCCAGCCCGGTTCGTCCGAAGGATGGGCGTGACCGTTTTCGACGCGCACGGGCCGAGTAACAATTCCGTCCACCCAATCGAAACACTCGACCCCGTAGGCGTTGGGAATCGTGCACGCCAGCGGGGTATCGTATTCCTTATAATAGTGCGGCAGTACGGCCAGGTGATGCGCGCGTGCGACGGCGGCGGACTCGAGCCAACCTTCCACGCCCCCAAGCCGTAAGATGTCTGGTTGCCATAAGTCGAGCGCATTGCGCCCGGTCAGTTCGCGCAACGCAACGAGATCATATTCGCGCTCCCCCATCGCCAGCGCCATGCCTGTGTTTTGCCGCAACGCCGCGTAACCGGCGAAGTCGGTATGCGATAGCGGCTCCTCGAACCAATGGATGCCATAGGGCGCCGCTCGGCGGGCAAGGTCGATCGCCGCAGGATAGTCGAAGCCCTGATTGGCATCGATCATGACGCGGATGCGCGGCCCCACCGCCTCGCGCACTTTCGCAATTCGCTCAACATCGCTCTCCCGGTCCGGCGAACCGACCTTGAGCTTTATCGCAGTAAAGCCTCGTTGGACGTAGCCCAGCGCCTCCGCCACCAACTCCTCCACGGTATAGGACAACCAGCCGCCACTCCCGTAGGCCGGCACGCGATCCGCATGGGCGCCGAGCAGCCGCCATATCGGAACCTTCAGATGCCGCGCCCAGGCGTCCCACATCGCAATATTCACCAATCCCCGTGCCCAGCGCAGGAGCCCGACGTTACCAAAGTACTCGAACGTCCGGTCGCACTCGCGGTTGAACGCCTGGGTCGCGAAAACTTCGCGGCCCACGGTCAAGTCCCGCACGTCGGCCAGCGCGCCGCGAATAGCACCCGGGTTAAAATGAAACGCCAGCATATATCCCTCGCCCATTGTACCGTCCGCCAGCGTCAACCGCGCGATGACGAAGCGAATCGCCGGAATCCGATGGGTAGCGTCAGCAACGGGCCGGGAGAGGGCCGACTCCGCTTCAAAGAAGTCGAGAGTCTTGATGCAATGAGGTTTCATTCAAATGGCATTTTGATGCAATGCGTTTCCGCCAATATCGACTTTACAGATCAGCGCAATGCTGGATTTCCCTCTCTAAGGTAGGCGATCACATCGGCCAGTTCCGCTCTGGTCATAGTCTGCTCCAAACCATCCGGCATGAGCGAGGTGCCCGTGGCTTCGAGCGAAGCAATATTCTTCCGCAGGATCGCTTCATCTGCACCCAAGGCCGTGCGCAGGGTGACGCTGGTGTCGGATTCAGCCGACGGCCACCCGGTAAGCATGCGGCCGTCTTGTGTCGAAATCGTCAACGACTGATAATTTGGCACCACTTCGAAATTCGGCACCAGGATGTGCAGCAGGAGCGCGTCTGCCGGCTGATTGCGTATCCCGGTCAGGTCCGGGCCGACCTTCCCGCCTGCGCCCTCGTACATGTGGCAGGCTGAACACGCACGCATGAACACACTTTGGCCTCGAGCCGCGTCGGCCCGAACTTTCAGGATGTCGCGATAGGCGCGGTACACCTCCATCCGGTCGCCGCCCACCAGTCGCTGGAAGACGGTTTCAGCCTGATTGCGAATTACGGCGTCTGTGTCCTCGAGCAGCCGCGATCTCTCGCTAGAGGAAACTTCCAGCGGTTTTATCACCCCGCTGCGTATGGCTGAGAACAATACTTCCGCCATCTGCGGTCTCGCGCCAGCCGTCCCCGCCCGTCTGAAATCCCTTGCTCCCAACACCGCGATGATTGTCGCCCGGATCTGAGGTGTAAAATGGATCCAATTCTGCTGCTGAACCAGCAACCTGGCGCCGCGCGGATCGCCAAAATCTCCGATGGTACGAACCGCTTGTAACTGAATTTCCGGTGCCTGGCGGGCATCGAGCAACGCCTCCAGCGTCGAGCCGACATCCTCTAGATCAGCGTATCTGAGCACCGCAATTGCACTGACACGCTGCGAGGTCGGCATCTGATCATTGACGGCAAATTCCCTGGCGCGATGGAAAAAATCCTCCAATGCGGCTGCAGCGGACACTTCGCCGTTTTCGGCCAGCAGAGCGGCCAGGGGGTTCGCCGCACCCTTCGCACCAGCACCACGTCGTTCTCGCAATCCATCCGCCAAGCCGAGCGCCGCCGGCCAGCCCCATCCGGAATTACCACCACCAATCAATACTTGGGTGAGAAAACGCCGGCATGCATCCAGTGACGCACCCGCCCCGAAAATCCGGCCCAAGTCTCCCATGACTTCCGCATATCCTGCCGGATTGACGTCGCGCACGCGATTAATGGCCGCAAGGAATTCCGGTATTCGCGTCCCAATCCCGCTCAATACTGCCGTACGTGCCCAAAGGTTCTCGCCATCGCGAACGGCAATGGCGGCCAGCACTGGCAGCGCACGCGGGTCGTCGAACGATCCCAGCGCGAGAGCGCATTCAAAGCGGACGTGCGCGTCCGGATCAGTGCCCAGCGCCAGGACCGGACCGGCGAGTTCCGGCGCCACTGGGAGAGCGCCTGCCGCGAGTTTCACACCCTGCTCTCTGACCCCAGCGTGCGGATCGCGCAGGGCCGCCGCAATCGTCGCTGACGAGAGCCGCCTCTGGTGCCGCAAGATCCACAACGCGAGCGTGCGAGCCTCCGGCAGCTTCGCTTCCACCGCCATTTTTGTCAGCAGCGGAACGGCGGCCGGATCTGCCCGCTCGAACAAAAGCCGCTGCGCTCGTTCGCGCCACCACGCATTCGGTGAATCCAACGCACGGCAAAGATCGGCAAGCGCGCCGCCAAGCTTCTCTGCGCGGTGCGGCTCCCGCACGATGCGATATATCCGGCCGGCGTTCTTCCCGCTCTCGTAATCGAGGACGCCACGGAGTTCCTGCGGCATCGCGGCAAATTCGTCGATTTCCCGGCGATGCATATCAACGACATACAACGCCCCGTCAGGGCCGCCGCCGAGGAAGACGGGCCGAAACCACGTGTCGGTCGAGGCGAGAAACTCTTTGTCCGTGTAGCGGGGCGCAGATCGAAATGTCGTTCCGGCGGAGCGAAGCGCCTGCCGTTGCACCAGATTTTGCGCGGGTTCGCAGATGAATGCATCGCCACTATGCTCGGGCGTCAATCCAGAGCCGCCAAATATCACCAACCCGCACGCCGACGTAAAGGTGCCGGCATGCGGAGCCGACATCGAACGGGGATTGTAATCCGCCGTCACCACTGCCCGGCTGATCGGACGGACCTTCGCTTTCCCCTGCGTGTCTGATACTTCTTGGATCGTCCCCGCGAAACTCAAGAAAGGATTACGCTTTAAGTATGCCGGTTCCATCATCACTTGCAGCACCGGCTCGCGATTCGCTACGATGAATCGCCGTCCGAACGAATCGAAGCACATACCGTACTGGGAACGTCCGCCAATGGCCTCGAACTCGAACGTGTCTGGGTCAAATCTTGCGTCCGTGGTGTAAGTGACAACCGGTCGCTCCGGGTGTTCGGGAGACTGCACCTTTCCGCCCGATTTTAGTCCTGACGTAATATAGACCTTGCCGTCGAGCCCAAGGATAGGATGGCTTGTTCGCGCCGCCAGATATTTTTTATCGTCGAATCCGGTAAGGACGACCTTCCTTATGTCGGCAACGCCGTCGCCGCTTGTGTCCTTGAAATAGAAAATATCAGGCGCGCAGGTCACAAACACGCCCCCGCGCCAGCACATAATGCCGTTGGGGTAGGTAAGCCCATCCGCGAACTCCGTTCGTTTGTCATAGCGACCATCACCGTCCACGTCTTCGAGCAGCACGATCTTGCCTTCCTTGGTGCGCTTGCCATCCATCTTGTCCGGCCACCCACGACATTCGACGACGTACAGTCGCCTCTGTTCGTCGAACGCGAAGGCAACAGGATCAACGACCAACGGCTCGGCGGCGACGAGTTCGATGCGCAGTCCGGGTTCGACCGCAAACGCCATGAGGGCCTCTTCGGGTGAGAGTGGTCGGGCCCGTCCGGAGCCGGCCGCGTTTGCACCTCCCCCGAGAAGGACAAAACACGCGGCCGAAACGATCATCCGGCGAAAAGAGACGACGCACCCACCGGAACCTGCGCGTAGCGTCTTCGCTGGCTTCGGTGCAGCTGGAACCGGATCAGTTCCCATTCTAAACAGCGCGGCACAAATAATTCGACATCCGTGGAGGGACGACCTCCGTGTCGTCCGCGGCCCGCACGGAGGCGGGCCCTCCAGGTAGGTGCAATCAATACTGACGCCGTGTTTAGCAGCATTCATGTCATGAGTGCCATCGAGTGTTTTCATTGGGAAATGGCTGAAAAGCTAGACACCGCGGTAGAAGATTTTGGCCTCCTCGGATTGGAACGGGATCTTGCCCTTCGACAACAAACCCCTGAACGGAAGACGTATTCTGCGTGCACCTTTGACCGGCGAGCTGGTGCGGCGCGGCAGCTCGACTGCGGCAAATAGGGCGGCGAGTCTGGCCGCCGCGCGTCGATTAAGGTTTTTCATCGGAGCTGATATGAAAATATTCCATGACCAGTCTTCGGAGACAGATCATGGTCGGAGTTTACGTCGTGACTACCGTTTTTTGACTACCGTCGTGCGTCCCAGGACGGCGACCGGCTCGACGATTCTTACTTTCTCCGCTCCGACGGTTTCGACCAAATCCACCAGAGTATAGCTCCATAATGCACGGTGCACCACTTGATCGGGCTGGGCACATTCGGGGGTGCTTACAATGTCTTCCCATGAGCGGATCATGTTCCGAAGGGTAATCGTTTCATACGTGTTCGGGTTGAGCGCGGCCGCGTGAAGCGCGGGGAGAGCAGCGGCACCCTGTGCAACGAGGTGTAGCCGATTGTGCCTGGGAGTGGCTTGGAAGTTTCTAAGAAAAACGGTCCAGCTTTGTACGTCCTCGGTGCGCATTCCAACGTAAGATTTGCCAATGAGGTAGGCGAGGAAGACCTCTTGGGAGTCGAGTCCGAATAACCCATTTCCATAATCACGCTTATCCCTGCCGGTTTGGGTTTCACCAATGCCGCGCAGTTCGGCGGAGAGCACGATGTGACCCTGCTTCACCAACGTGTCGATGGGACCACCGGGAGCCCCATCGGCGCTCATGCTGGTGCCGTGAAGGTAGAGGGTGGCGCTCCCTTTCGGTTGCGTCGGGACGAACGCGAGGGCCGGCAGGGTCAGACCGCGTTCGGTGGTGAGGATCAGCTTGTAAATCGTGACCCCGGGCCGCTCAAGGCGGCCAACCGTTTCGACCTTCGGCGGGAGGAGCCCGTAGACGGCGTGCGCACCAATGGTATTGCGGATGAGCTGTCGCCTTTTCTCCCCATCGAGCTTCGAGCATGCAGCAGAGCGTTGATTTTTCAGGCCCGCAGCAATCTCGGCATTGATTTGGAAGACGGAGCGCTCGCCTGGCATCAGTAGAACCTGACCCTGCGGGCTGCATTGAAGCTGCTGCTGCGTCCAATCGCCGGGAGTGAGCGCGCGCGCCTGTTCGTCCGTCATCGGATCGGGCCGCGTTTCAAGCTCGCGGATCGGTTTGTCCCGGCCCAGCAACCAGCGATGCATCCATCCCGCGACCGCCTCGCGCTGGAGAACACTCATCCCGTGCAGCGTATCGGCTTCGTCGATTTCGACGCAGTTGGCATGCCCAAGCCGCGAGTAAAAACGCTTGGCCTCGCGGTAAAGTTCCCACGTCCCGCTGATATCGAAGGTGACGTCCCGGGTGGCAGGACAGATTAACACGGGCCGCGGCGCGGCCAGCATCACGTAGTCGGCCTCGTCCATGCCGAAGGCAATTTGGCCGAAGAGATTCTGTTCGGCATCCTGCGCGCCCCTGGTGTCGACGAGCCGGCGAAAGGTGGTGAGGTAGCAAACGGGGGCTGCGGCGACAATTCGTTCATCGAGCGC
This sequence comes from Verrucomicrobiota bacterium, assembly GCA_016209525.1. Lineage (GTDB taxonomy): Bacteria > Verrucomicrobiota > Verrucomicrobiia > Limisphaerales > SIBE01 > VHCZ01. The sequence continues at coordinate 10,188 of JACQWK010000709.1, read as the reverse complement.
CATAAGATAGGCGGTGAGCGTGCCGCCGCCGGAACTGCCCGTGCACCCTATCTTGTCCGGCCGAATGTCCGATCGGCTTTGGAGATAGTCGATTGCCCGCATTCCATCCCAGATGCGATATTGCGCGACATTCGTGCCCAGCAGAATGCAGCCAAGGCCCATGCTCGTATGCTCCGTGGTGCAGAGATACCGGACATTCGGATGTGGCACCGGCGCATGTGGCGCCTCCTCAAAATAGGCGTGCGTCGCCGCGGCATCGAGCATCTGGTAGCGTTCCCCCTGACCGAGGGGATCGTAGTACATCGCCGCCATGCCATTTCGAGCGAAAAGCATGCAGGTCCGCTGGTACCAGCCGGCAGCCTTTCCATCATGACTATGGCCGCATGGCACGATCACGGCCGGCCACGGCGGTGGCGAGGCCGGCAGGTAGAGGTTCGCGCAGACGTGAAAACCGGAACGGCTTTCGAAAAGGATGTTCTCCACCCGATAGCCCTTTCCCTGCAAGGTACCCACCACCCGCGGATTGAGCGGCGTGCGGTCCGGCAAGCCCCCAATTTCCTTCAAAAAAAATGCCCGTCGCTTGCCTTGCCACGCTCGTGCGTCCGCGGCGCTCTTGAGTTCCTCAAACGCGTGCGTGCGCCGGTCGACGAGGCGGTAAAACTCGTTTTTTAGCCACAGCTCGAATTGCTTCCCCGGCGGCACGCTATCGGTGCCGGCGGTGAGGACCGCAAACTCGTCAGCGGCAATACAAACGGATGCCGAAAGAGCACAAATGAATGCGATTGCGGCGTAACCGTGCGCGGAGCGAAAATGAAGCATGGCGTTTGAAATAATAATGTGGTTTGAAGGGATGGTGCCCCGATCAGCTACAAAAGTTGATCCAATTTATTGAGTCGCCTGGCGACAATCTCCAGCGCGGACAGAGCTTAGTCCAAACGTTCCACGTCGATGTAGAGCGCCTGCATTTTCGGGACATCGTGAACGTAGAGCAGACGGCCCGGACGCACTTCGCGAATGGCCGTATAGTTGTAGCCATTTTCGTCGGTAATGACCTGATGATTGCCCCATGTCTTACCCTTGTCGGTACTAAACATCAGGTTTGAACCCGCACGTCCGTAGCTGCACGCCAGCACACCATTGCTCATATACACCAGATCGGGGTCGACGCTGCCCTCCTCGAGGGTGACGGGCGGCGTCCACGTTTTTCCCCCATCGTGGGACCAAATCTGTTCCAAGGGCATCCACCCAGTCAGGCGCAAAATCGCCATCATCTCCTCGTCCGAAAAGCGCACCACGGACGGTTCTGGCCTCGGGCCCAGAGTCGAGTAGTGCGTCCACGTCGCACCTCGATCAGACGACTTCAGCAGGAAAGCATAGCGACTATACTTGGCACCACCAGGCGCCACCGGCGCGCCGCCGACGATAGTGTCCAGGTTCAACCCACCCGCGGCGGTGGGCCCGTAGACCGCGGCCAGGATGTCCCCGTTGGGAAGCTCGAAGAGGTCCCTGCTGAAACAGATCGTGGCCATGCCGGGCGGCACGAAAATCTTGTTTTCGAACATTTGGAAATGTTCCGCCGTCGGATCGAAACGATAGCTCATGCCAATGTGGATACCGTCTTCGCGGACATACTTCAGGTTAGATCGCGAAACGCCGAGTATGTCGCCGTTTGAAAGACGAACGAAACCCTGTGGGGCAAAGGCTTTGACCTGCAACTCGCGAATGGGATGCCACGTTCTCCCCTTGTCCGTGGATTTCAAGACACTGTAGGGCTCATAATAGGCATCTGGGCCCTGCGCGACGCTCATTAACAATAATCCCGAGCCCATGTCATGCATGAAGGGACGGGTCGGAGGAGTGATTAATTTGTAGCCGGGCGCATCCAATTTCGCCGGCGGGATATCCCACGGTTCGCCGATGGTAATGCGCAGCTTCGGCCGCTTTGGCGACGACGATACTTTGCGGATCCCGAGTTTAACCGACTCCCAATAGCCGTCCCCCATCCATCCCGCGGAGTTTGAACCAAATTGCCCAAATCCCTCTGAATTTTCGGCCTTTTTCCAAAATGCGCCTTCTCCCCGAATCTTGAGTTCGCCGTCCGCGAATATACTCATGTCGTTTTCCCGGATCACCAGCCGATAGGTATGGAAATCACGGCGGGCATTCATCACGGCCACCCGATCCAAATAGGTGGCGATCTTCTCCGGCCGGAGAACCAGACCCTCCTGATGGCGTCCATCGCCAACCAACAGGCCCACGGGCGCGCCTTCCAGCGAAGGCCACATCGCGGTACCGCCTCTAAAGGCTTTCACCGCCTCGACCCGAACCCGCGCCTCGACAATCACTTCGCACGAGGGCTGGGGCTTCCAAGCTGCGCGAAAGGCCCCCATCTCTTCCGCGGAGTCGTCGGCGACTCTCAACGCCCCATCAACAATTCGTGCATTAGCAGCAAGCTTGCCGACCGGCTTCCATCCGTGTTCCTGTGGAAGCGATTTTCCCTCATATCGCAAAAGCCAGGTGATATTGTCTTCGGGCGTGTTACCCAGGCATGTAGCCGCCAGAAGCGCGCAAATAGCAGCGTAGTCTTTCATCTTGTCGTTCCTTCCGCCCGCACTTCTGCGCCTACGAAAGCTCGGAATGAGAAAGATCCTCTTATTCCGGCTTCTATGATCGCTCCGCCCCAGCTTCTCGAGGTGTACATGCTGGCGTATCTTTGAACAACCTCACCCATCACTGGTTCAATGTCGTCGGCAGCCAGCCGGCGGGCATTGCGTTCTCGAATGCGGCGAATTATTCGTCTGCGGGTATGCATACGATCTTTTCATGTGTTTTCCTTGGATAGTTGCGGCAATGTCGCGCGACTCGTGGGTCGAGCGTGATGACTTCGACCTGATTCGGAACGGGCGTGGAACGATTGATCGCTCTGATGCCTGGATCACGAGTTCGCAATCGACTTCCAGTGGCCCGCCAGATGTTCGGCGGTGCGCCAGGCCAGCGCTTGGGCGGTTAGGGTTGGATTGTGCGCCCCACTGGTGCCCATCACGGATGCGCCCAGGACGGCAAGATTGGGTACCTCGTGAGAAAACCCCCAACGGTCGACCACGTTTGTCTCTTTATTGTCACCCATGCGGGTGCCACCATACGCATGCGTCGAAACGCCCATCGTGCCGACCGGCCCCAAGGCAATCGCCACCGCTCCCGCTTCCTTGAACCACCGTGTCATCTTCTCCTGCATGAATGCGCCGATTCTCCTCTCATTATCTTTGAAATCGGCCGTTATGCGACAGACCGGAAAGCCAAGTGCGTCTTTCTCCTTCGGATCGAGATCGATATAGTTGTCAGCATAAGGCAGAGTCGTTTTCTGTATATTGGCAAGATTCCACCTATCGGCATTTTGCTTGATGAACGCCTTCCACTTCGCGCCCCATCGTGGTGCCTGACCGAACATTTCCATGCTCGCCGCATCGATCGGTCGCCGGTCGGAATAAACCCAAAGGTTGCCACCGCCGATGAAATCGAGACCGGTGTGGTCAAAGTTGTCGTCCGCCCATTCATCAACCGCGACGCCTTGAGCGGGCATCCCATACCAGTTGTTGAGCTCCCATGGAAATAACGCCGTCACCTTTGAACCGGCGAAATGGGAGAAGTAGTGTTTGCCTACCTGGCCACGATTATTAGCGAGCCCGTTGGGAAAGGACTTCGATTTCGATAGCAGCAACAAGCGCACATTTTCGTAGGTGTAGCTCGCGAGCAACACCACGCTGGCCGGCTGAAAATACGATTGACCGTCCCGAAGATATGAGACCCCGACAACCCGACCACTCTGATCGTTAACCTCGATCGCGGTGGCCTGCGCGCGCGTCACGACCTGGAGCCGTCCGCTGGCCTGCGCCTTGGGAATCGTGGTGACCGCCGTCGAATTCTTGGCACTGACGTGGCAGCCCCCGCGATTACAGAATCCGTGATACATGCAACCCGCCCGCTCTTCGTACGGCTGGGAATTGATCGCTGCCGGACCGGGAAACGCATTCCATCCGAGCTTTTTGGCAGCCGCGGTCATGTGCGCAATGAACTCCGAACTCCGCAGCGGCGGCATGGGATATTCGCGGCGGCGGGGGCCTTCGAAAAGGCTCCCCGCGGGATCAGTTCGGCCATTCAGATTGCCGGCCTGACCCGAAACGCCAATCGCGTATTCCACTTTTTCATAGTAGGGCTCGAGTTCTTCGTATCCAAATGGCCAATCCTCAACGGTGGAACCGTTCGGAATGCGCCCCGCACCATAGCGGCGGGTTGTTTCGCTTACGACCTTGAAGTCCCAGGGGTTCAGTCGCCAACTCAGGCCCCAGTAGTGGAGGGACGTGCCACCGACGGCGTTCATCATCGGATGGAGCGCCATCCGCGGTGAGTACGCGGCGGACGAGTTCGGCCGGTGGGTGGGAATTTCTGATTGTACCTTTTGCACCGTCTGCGGCCAGCCGCGAAAATTATTGCGGAGTTCGTCGGGCGCGAAGTCCCGCGACGAGAGCCAATCTCCCGCCTCCAATGCGACCACGTCGAGGCCAGATTGCGTGAGCGGCAGTACCCCCACGCCGCCGACGGCTCCAAGTCCGACGACCACGACGTCGACCGATTTCAGTTTAGTGACCATGCTCTCCGCCGCGTTTTGCAAACATCGCCAGGTCGTAAGCCGATTGGCGCAGTGGCTCCGGACGCGCCTGCATTCGCTGGTCGTCGGCGTTCACCGCCAGCCGAATTCCCGGATATGCAATCAAATTCCAGCCGATGAAATTGGCGTTCCCACCGTAGTAGGGGTCGCAGAACATGCCTTGGATCGTGTGCAGGCGGACCAGTTCGAAAAACTCGGAGGCATTTGGCCAAACATCGGTCGGAACGTTCTTCTCGATATCCGTCAACACATCGTCTTGGTCGGCCCCTGCGAGACTGACAAAACCCCGCCCGCGCTTTGCCAATGCGTACGCATCGATTGCGGCGAGTCCCGCGGCATACGCTTTGCGTGACGACGACAGCGGGCCGGCAAGAGCGCGATCGATGTAGTGTGCGGCGCGAGCTTCGGCGGCGCCAGGACCGTTGTCGTCCGTGGGGATTAACCGGGCAACGATCGCTTCCAGTATATCACATTCCTTAGCGTTGAGAGTTTCCAACGCTTCTCGGCGACCGATTGGCGTAAGAGGACCGGTTTTGCCTTCCCCTGCAGCCGCGGCTGATCCCGACCATGCGTTGGGCATCGCGACGCCCGCTCCTGCGAGCGCCACTCGTTTCAACGCGTCGCGGCGTGACATCGTCGCCTGGTGAGAAGGTTTACGATTTCGTTCGAGATTCATGACCAAAATCATCGCGGCCGCGAATTCAGCACAAGTAAAGAAAACCGAGACTTTAGGGACCGGAGGCGGCTATGGCGAGTCAGTTAAACTCCGGATCCGTATCGCGAGCCGCTCAGTCGCCAGTTTTGCCGGCTCCCACAAAAAGCACCGTCCAAGCGGCGCCGATGCGAGTTTCTCCGTCGGGATCGCGCAGGTACATTGCGATTCGCGGCAAGTCGTTGACGGTATAAATTCGCATCAGCGTCTGGCACGCTTCGAAGCGAACATTAGCCGGACCGAGGGCGAGCGCATCCTCCAGCCTGCTTCGCCAGATCCCAGCGCGAGCCGGATCCAGTTTCAGCCAAAGGCCGGCGCTCAAAAGAAAAGGCGAAGCCGCGGTGTCTAACGGTTCAGCCTCAATCGCGCGCGCGAGTTTTTGTCGAATCCGTTGATCAGGTGGTGCGATCCACCGCAACACAAGCCCGGTCCGTCGACGCACTTGAACCTCCGGAGAATCGAGCGAATCGGCCAGCCGGGCCAGCGACCCTTTCTCGCCGGCCAAACACAACGCCCACAAGGCGAAGAGCGCCTCGGCCCTTGGCAAAGTTCGCTCCATCTTGCGCGCTTCCTCCAACGTCCGTCCCCTGAGCACGTAGTTCAGCTTGCACAAGCTCTCAATAGCCTGCAGACGGTCGGGGCTCGATGGCTCCAGAAATGTCCTTTCCATTCGGGCGATCCAATCCGCTCTTTTCGACGTCGGCACGGTGGTGGCTAGAATCCGCCAAACTCCGACACGCTCCGGCGTATTTTCGCTCGCCGGCAGTTCTGACTCAAAGAGCGCTCTAACGCGTTCCTGTTGGCCCAACGCGATGAGTGCCTCTGCCGCCCGGATTCTGGTCCATCCTTTCTCATTTATCAGCGCTTCGTCCAACGTGTTTCTCGCCCGCGTTGCCAGGGATCCTTCGGTGCGCATCGACCCAAGACCCGGAACGGAATCCGCCGAACGCAAATCTACGGCGCAATTCCAAGCTAAGCCTAGAACTAGGAGATGGTGCCAGCTCATACGCGTTTAATGTATCCGGTGATGCTGAATCAAGAGTCCATCAACAAAGTGCTAGATGAGAGCCTCGGTATGTTGTGCTCGAAAGCTGCTTCGCGCTTTTTGGGCCAGGGCTGTTTGTCGCAGGCTTCACTCCAGCCGCTCCACATCCACATACAGCGCCTGCATATTCGGGGAGTCGTGCACGTAGAGCAAACGACCGGGGCTCACTTCCCGGATGGCGGTGTAGTTAAATCCTATTTTGTCACTAATCGTTCGATGATATTCCCATGTTTTGCCCTTGTCCAAACTGAACATCAGATTCGTTCCTGGCTGTCCGTAACTGCACGCGAGCACCCCATTGGTCATATACACCATGTCGGGATCGACGCTGCATTCTTCCATCACGATCGGAGAACTCCATGTTTTTCCGGCATCGGCCGACCATACTTGCTGGAAAGGCATCCAGCCGCTCATCTTTAAAATCGCCAACATCTCCCGATCCGAAAAGCGAACGACCGACGTTTCGGACCTCGGACCCAGCGTCGAGTAATGCGTCCAGGTTGCACCTTGGTCGGACGATTTCACCAGGAACGCATAGCGACTATATTTGGCGGCACCAGGCGCAGCCGACCCGCCGCCGACTATGGTGTCCAGGTTCAACCCGCCTTCGGCCGTCGGCCCGTAGACCGCCGCGAGGATGTCACCGTTTGCCAGCTCGAAAATGTCTCGGTCGAAAATGACCGTGAGGCCCATCCCGGCCGGCACGAAGGCTTTGTTTTCGAACATGGTGAAATGCTCGGCCTTTGCATCGAAACGATAAGTCATTCCGATATAGATGCCATCTTCCCGGGCATACTTTACGTTCCATCGGGAGACGCCGAGAATCTCGCCATTCGCAAGACGAACAAAATCCTGCGGCGCGAAGGTCTTCAACTGCAACCCGGGGACAGGCTGCCATGTCTTTCCTTTGTCCGTGGACTTCAAGACACTGTAGGGCTCATAATAAGCATCCGGACCCTGCGCCACGCTCATGAGCAAAAGTCCCGAGCCCATGTCATGTACAAAAGGACGAGAATGAGGCGTGATCAATTTGTAGCCTGGCGCATCGGATTTCGGCGGGGCGACACTGTACACATCCATATTCGCCGGATGCGTGATAACTTTGTAGCCTGGCTCATCGTGTTTTACCGTCGGGATATCCCACGGCTCCCCGATTGTGATCCGCAATCTCGGCCGCTTTGGTGGCGAGGATACTTTGCGGATCCCGAGTTTGACCGACTCCCAATAGGCGTCCCCTTTCCATTGCCGGGAGTTCGAACCGAACTGTACGAATCCCTCAGGGCTTTCGGCCTTCTTCCAAAATGCGCCTTCTCCTCGAATCTTCAATTCACCGTCCACGAATATACTCATGTCGCCTTCCCGGATCACCAACCGATAAGTGTGGAACTCGCGCCGACCACTTACCACGGCCACCCGGTCCAAAAAAGTAGTTATCTTTTCCGAACGGAGAACAAGGCCCTCCTGATGGCGCCCGTCGCAAACCAACAGCCCCACCGGCGCGCCTTCCACCGAAGGCCACATCGCGGTGCCGCCTCTGAAACCTTTTACCGCCTCGACCCGCACCCGCGCCTCCACAATCACTTCGGAAGAAGGCTCGGGCTTCCAGGTCGCGCGAAAGGCCCCCATCTCTTCCGCGGAATCGTCCGCGATTCTCAGTGCACCGTCGACAATTTGGGCGCTGGCGGCAAGTTTGCCGATCGGCTTCCACCCCTGTTCCTGCGGCGTCGCTTTCCCGTCATACTCGACCAGCCAGATTATGTTATCTTCCGCCGCTTCCATACTACTGGTCAAAATAACCAGCACACAGCCGGCGAGGAACTTGTTCATAGGATTCAATGCACCGGTTCGTCTTCAGAACGATCCCTTGACGCCAGCATCGAACGTTGCTCCGCCATAGCTTCTCGCTTGAAAGACCGACGCGTACGCCGGTGTTTGGGAACCGTACCGAAGGTAGTCGACTCTCTCGTTGGTCAGGTTCCGCGCATTGAAAAACAGCGACGTTCCCTTCCAGATCTGATACGATATATTCATATCGAGGATGGTGCGCCCCTTGATATGAGCGCGGGCGTCCGGTCCCAAATAAGCTTGCAGGCCCTGCGCGACATCCGAGCGCTGGTTCCACTTCGCCATGACGATGAGGCCGCTTTTGCTGAAGGTCACACCGTAATTGATCACCTGCGGAAGGAATCCGCTAAAATCGCCCTCCGCGGCGCCCTTCACCTTGATTTTCGTCACATTGGCAAAAACCTTGAACGGCTTTCCCCAACGACCCAATATATGCAGTGACTGGTTGGCACTGACTTCCACTCCAGAAACCTGAGCGTCACCTGTATTGATCTGGGTGTTCACCTGCCAGCCGACGAAAGATGGCTCCAGGCCGAGCTCTGCCACATCAGCCGCCGTGGCTACCTTCGATAAGGTACCGAAAAAGTCCTTGATTTCCTTGTCGAACACGCCGGCGCCGAACAATCCACCGCTGTTGGTGTAGTATTCGAGCGAAAGATCGTAATTGTCAGCAGTCCATGGGCGGAGTCCCGTGTTCCGAACCGTGAGAGTGCCCTTGACTACATTCGGGTCAGGCACGCCACCGCCAAAATCGGTTTCGTTGATTACCGTATTGGGAACGATATTGGCGTAATTGGGGCGCCCATAAGTCGCGGCATAGGCCGCCCGCGCCACGAGATTATCGCTAATGTTATACGTAAAGTGGAGACTTGGATAATAACCGTCAAAGGAACGGCTGGCGGTATAGCCCCGCTCGGTTTGGGTCAGGTTTAGCTCGTCCAGCGAACCTGCCGCGCCGGCCTCGGTCCGGCGAATGCGAGCCCCCGCTGCGTTGCGGGCGAAACTCCCGTCGGGATTACGCATCCAGACCGCGTTTGGGTTGTTGAGCAATCCCTTTCCAAAGTTCGTTGTACGCTCGTAACGTACGCCTCCGAGAATATTCAACCGGTTCTTGAATAATCGCATTTCGCCTTGCGCGTAAAGTGCGTCCACTCCCTCCTCGATGTAGAGCGAATTGGCCCTCCGCCCCTGTTCCATCGTAACCGCCTGGGCTGCCGTGGTGGTAAATAAATTCGGGTTCCCCAGGTAAGCCCGATAGGCAAGGTGCGGCGAGGCGTACGGGGCACCTTTGCCGGGAGGCGGATTTCTTTCGATTCCGGTCATCTGTTCCTCGTGGATATTGCGGTAGACCACCGCCTCGAACGTCTTGGCCGAAAAATCGCCGTTGATTCCGTTATAGGTATAATTTCGGGTGTAAGTCTGCGAATCCCGCGTTTGCTCCCGGCCCGCCCAGCCCACCTGCAGCGCAGCAGGAAAAGGCAAAAAGCCGAGCCTCCGTTTGACGTTCAAATTGCCAGCCTTCATCGTCTCGCGTCGGTCAAGGCGGCCGCCCGAGACCGCTGTTACATTGTAATTGTTGATATCATAGATGTCGAATCGCTGATTGGTATTGGTATAGGCCTCGACGGTGCCAGGCCCCATTTCGTTGATGTCAAGATAAGATAGCCGCACCGGCACCTTTACTGCAGTCGAAAACCCACCGAAATAGCCCTCGCCCTCACGGGTGGTCCACTGCCTGGCTGTCGATCCTGTGACCAGCGCGTCGACATGCCAATCGCCATTGTCGAACCGGTAGGACAGAACGCCGAGGCTCATAATATTGTGCTGCGTATTAAAGCCCTCGGACTGCCCGAGGCTCCCCCGGCCCGTGGCGCCGATCACGAAGTCCGGACCGAAGCTGAACGGCGTGCCGCCGGCGAT
>JACQWK010000708.1 GCA_016209525.1 Verrucomicrobiota bacterium | reverse complement strand
CTCTCCTCCACTACCCCGGCCCACTCCACCAAATAATGGTGGATAGGGATACACTCCGTAGGAGAATCGGAGGCAGTGTCAATATGCGCCTCAGCCAGACGGATGAGAAGGACGAAGGACTAATGACGAATGACCCAAATTCGTCATTCGGTCATTCGTGATTCTTTGGTCATTCGTGCTTCGTCATTCGTCCATCCGCGGTCTCCGGCTCTTCAAGTGCCGAGTTTAGGATGAAATGTTCGGGCCAGCCCCAGATTTCCTATTGCTGCACGACCCAGACGCGATTGTCCTGAATCCGAAGCTTCAGAGTGGCGGTGTTGTCGCTTTCCGCCGCGCCGCCACCTTCGTCGAGGAGGTTCGACGGATCCGTCACCGAAACTAGCCAGTAATCACCATTCGGCAGACCGGTGATGTCGAGGCTTTGACCCGGCAAATACCATTGGTAAACGTCCGCCCAACCCACCGAGATGCCTTGGGGCCTGCTTTGGTTGCACTCGGCGTAGGTTTGGTTCGAGGCGTGCCTCAAGCTTCCATCCATTCGGACGGAATCCATGAGACAGAAGCTCACTTTGCCGCTCGTCGCATGAACGGCCGTCCCCATGGATCCGTCAGCCGCGACGTTCCGCAACTCATACTTCGCAAAATCTTCAAGATGCCAGTGATCGTGTTCGGGATGAAAGCGGAACGAACCGACGAAGTTCGTGGACGCAGGCGACCAAGAGCAGTTCCCATCAAGCGTGAAGATTCGCTGAAACGCCTCCGTGGTGCCCGACGTGTTGTTCTTGGCGAACACCTCCAGCGCGCCTGCGCCCAGGTTGGCGGTGGCGTTGGAGAACCGCAGAAGTTTCCGGTTGTTCTCAACCGTTACAACCAACTCGGAAGGCTTTAGTGTTTTCAGGTTCGGGTCGTGCTCCTGCCCGGCATCATCCGCGCAAGGACCGCTCGGTGGTGACGAGGAAGCCGCTTGCGGAATGAAGAGCAGCGCCTGGCCATTCGACAGCCGGGATGGATTCTCTTGATACGCAAACTTCGCAGCGCGCGCGCCCGATTCGTTCTCAATTCCGACTGTTCCAGTTTGCCGTTCGCCCAGCAGCCGATTGGGCTCGATTTGGCGGTACTGAAAAAGGACTCGGTTGGCTCCTTCGATGAGCACGGCCTGGAACGTCATTCGGGTTTGGAACAGCGCGGAAGACTTCACAGGCACATCCACCCACGAGATGACGGCGCGCCGGTCGGGTGCTGCGCCGGTTGTGCCCACATGAACTCGGCCCCCCTGTGCGGGATTCAAATCGGCCCAATAGGGCGCGAGGATCGCGTTGGGAACCGCGGCGTGCGGGAGGTCTGAATTGACGGAAGCCGACAAACCGTTGTTCGAAAATCCAACGAGGCCATTGGCGCTCACATAAATCTGCAGATAGGCCGTCCCGTAAAAATCGAACGAGAACGGCAGCGGAATTGCGGCGCTGACGCCGTCATCGCCGAGCGACAACGCGGTCATGCCGCTGGGATCGATCCAATTGAACGCGCCGGCCTGAATCTCGTAGTTGATCACAGGTGGAGTTGCGGAAATCGTCTGGCTTTTGGCGGAAGAGGATGCATCCGAGCCCCTCACCGTCAGTGTGGCAGTGAAGCCACCGGCCGCACGATAAACGTGTGCGGGGTTCGGCTCGTTGCTGTGCGGCGAGCCGTCGCCGAAATCCCAGTCCCAACCGCTCACCTGGCCCGTGGATTTGTCGGTGAATTGGACCGTCAAGGGCGCTGGTCCGGAGGTTGGTTGAGCGGTGAAGTCAGCCTTCACGCCGAGGGAAGGAGGCGCTCCGACCAGTGCCTTGTGCAAGTTCAGCCGGCCCCCGGTGACGCACTTGCCGGCCAGGCTCGGCAGTGGATCGACGCTGGACAGGATTCGATTTCGGATTTGCAGGTAGGTTTCCTGAGGATAATGCGCCCAAACCAGCGCGCAGGCGCCTGACACCTGCGCTGCGGACATCGATGAGCCGCTCAGCGAAGCGTACTCCCGGTCACCTGTGTTCCAAGTGGATAGGATCGCGTATCCGGGCGCTCCGAGATCGACCGTCTTGGCGCCATAGTTCGAGAAAGCGGCGAGCCGGTCGGCTCGATCGGTCGCGGCCACGACGATGATATTGTCGAGCTCGTAGTTGGCTGGATAGACCGGATTCAAGTCGTTGTCGCCGGCGTTGTTGGCCGCCACCGTGATGAAGAGCAGGCCGGCGCGGCGAGCGCTCTCGATGGCATCGCGCAAGGCCGACGACTGAAAAGTGGGAGCTCCCCAACTGGCGTTAATAATCTTGGCTCCGTGCCGCCGCGCGTAATCAAGGCAGGACACCGCATCGGAAACGACGGCTTCTCCCCGCGCGTTGAAGAGCTTGCAGGCCATGAGCCGAACGCGCCACGCCACGCCAGCCACGCCGACGGAATTGTTGCCCACCGCTCCAATCGTTCCTCCGACGTGGGTGCCGTGCCCGTGGTCATCGGCCGGATCGCCGGAGCCAGTGATGGCATTGAAACCATAAACGTCATCGACGTAGCCATTGCCGTCGTCGTCGAACCGATTCACCCGTTTGTCGAGAAAGATGAGTGTGCTGCCGGTCTCTCCCGGATTGACCCACATGTTGGCCGACAAATCTTCGTGCGTGTAGCGCATCCCCGTGTCGATCACGGCCACAATGATTTCGTCGGCCGCCGTCCGGAGGTCCCAGGCTTCGGGCGCGTCGATGTCCGCATCGGTCGCGCCTCCCGCTTGACCCGTGTTGTGCAGGCCCCAGAGCGATCCGTCCGAAAATCGGATGTCGTTCGGCGCGCGCGCCAGGCGCAGCGTGTAGTCCGGCTCGGCGTACTCGACAAGCCCGCTCTCGCGATACCGGAGGATGAGATCGATCACTGATTCTCCCGCCGCCACGTGAATCACCTGCAAACCGCCGATTTCAGGAAAAGTGCGCAGGATTCTTGCGCCTAACGCCGCGTGCAAACCCGTCACATCGGCTCCAGCCTTCGGCTTGATCACAATTCGCGTCGGGCGGAAAAAATCCGTCATGAAAGGAACGGCATCCTGCGGACTGAGCACGGCCCGATAGAAGCGCGGAACGGTGGCCGCTCCGATTGCCTCGGTCCATTCCAGGAGGCCATCGCTGGCGGTTTGATTGGTCGCGATCGTGGCCCAGTCCACCAGATTGCTGCTCGCTTGAATCCAGTAGGTCTTGCCGGGATCACCCAGCAAATGGAGCCGGAAAGGACCACCTTGGGAAACACCGGCCAAGGATTCGGACACGAGGCGAGGTGCCAATGGTTGCAGCGAGGACCCCACATTCTCCGGTCGTTGGCCGCTGCCCTCCAGGCGGTCGAGTGGATCCGTGGGCAAGCCTTGGCCGAGAGCGCAGACAACTCCGCCGCTGATGATCAGCCAGCGGAGACCAATCACCCATCGGGTGCAGAACCTCATAAGCGTTTCGTATTTGCGACAGAACCTCGTTCACGCTTGGGGAGGATTACTCACGCTGCTTGACTGTTACGCTGGTTTGCCGGGACGGGCAACGTAGGTGCATCACCGGGAGGCATTGACCCCAGTGCTATTTAGAATCTGTCTGAATCTGGAGAAGACAGAGCTATGGGGTGTTGACCCCAAAGATGGCCGAAGAGATTAAGTAGTTCTCATCGTCTTTTCACCTACCGCACTTTCCGACCTCGCCCGATGGTTCAAAAGCAACGAGCGGAGTAGAATCAGGATTATGGCTCCGGTTCCCAAGCCTGCGCGAACGAATGAATCTGCAGTCGAACCCAGCCGGACGTTGCGCATTCTGGTGGCGTACGATGGATTCGAAAGCGGGCTGAGAGCGTTGCAACTCTACCAGCGCATGAGCCGGAACTTCGATCATGAATTCTTCTTCGATGTTGACTTCTGGAGATTCGAGATCTTGATCCGCCCTTCGTTTGGAGAAGAGGCCGCGCTGCAGGCGGCTCAGGCAGATATCGTGATCATCGCAGTGGACGGAACTTGCAGCTTGCCATTCGAGGTTCAAATTTGGATCGAGAAATGGGTCCGAAAAAAGACGGGCCAACAGAGCGCATTCGTCTATCTGCCGGCGAATCCTTGCCAAGGCACGCAGGGTTCGACTTACCTCCGAGCTTATCTGCGCGGAGTCGCAGTCCGCGGCAACATGGATTTCATTTCACCGCTTCTCCAGAAGAACGGCAGCCGGCGGAGACCGGAGTGGGAATCCAGTCCTCGGCCGACAGGAGAAGCATCGTCCATCACTGAGATTGTTTATCGCCGTCTCAACCACCCTCAATCTGGAGGCAATAAATGAGCGCCAGAAAACAAAATCTTCACATCGACCAAACGCACCCGACTCAACCAAGGCCGGTCCCCCCTCAAACATCGACAACTCTCCGATACGAACCAACGGCTCTGATCGCCGCGGGACCCGCCCAAACCATGGCGGGGACACGGAAGAACGCCAATCCGTTCCTGGAGGAGCTCCATGCAAGAGCCCACACGACCACCAATGTCCTCCAAAAACTGTTGCAGCGCTCGGACTCATACTGGCACGGGGGGATCCGTGAGTGAGAGAACACACCGGACTTCCCGAAAACTCGCCGGGCCTCCCGGTCGGACGGGGCGAAGCCAAGAAGACCCGTGCGCCGAGGGACCGGCACCGACCGTATTCGAGATCGCTCTCGAAGAAGGAGTCGCGGCCGAGCCATTCTTCGTTCCACTGGTCTCATTCCTTCAATTGGCGACGGACGACGAATCCGTCGCCACCCCGGAAGCGCCGGAGTGCAGACTGAAACCATAACATCCGCACGCCAGCCATGACCCTTGCATCTGCCAATGATTTCCAACGTCAACAGACTCCCCGCACCCCAGCCCTCTCCCCATCGGATGGGGAGAGGGCTGGGGTGAGGCGCGTGTTTCAGGTCGATTCCTGATCAAATAGCTAACAATTCTGTTTCCATTGAAGCATCGAGTATGAAGAGGAGACTCGCCCTAAACGTGGTGATCGCTTACGACACCTTTGAAAGCGGACTCACCGCCGCGCAACTCTACCAACACACGATCCAGAATTTTAGCGCTGATTACCTCTTTGAAGTCGCCTTTTGGCGATTCGAGGTCTTGTGTATTCCATTCATTGCAGACCGCGCCGCGGCCGAAGCAGCGCAGGCCGATATGATCATCCTCGCCGTCGATAACGGCGAGAAGTTGCCGGACGAAATCCGAGATTGGATCGAGAAGTGGGTGATCCACAAGCCCGGACGAGACAGCGCGTTGGTTTTCGTTTCCCGCAATCCAGCCCCGGAGCGACGTGCGGCGGTTGCCAACCAGGCGTATCTGCGGGACATCGCGCTCCGCGGCGAAATGACATTTCTGACCGACCTTAACGCAAAGCCGGCAGAGGCCGAAAACCAAGCGGTCCGGGAGATCCGGCCATCAACCCGCGCCCTTGGTCCTGCCGCGCAGCGCCTGTCCGAATGCTCTGACGCCTGCCTCCGTTTGCAGGTTCAGTGACGGAGAAAATCGAACCGAATGAGCTTGGGGCCCTGTTGCGCGGTGGCCGCAGCCCTGCATTTGCGGGAAGTTCCTCCCTGCGCCGCCCCCCAAAGCCATTTCGGTCCGCGGCCGTCGCTGAACCCCGGCGCGGAAATCCAGGCCTCGCCAAGAACCCCTCGGTAAGGCTGACCTGCCGGTCAGCCTTACCGAGTTCATCTTCCCAGCGCGCGCTGCAAGTGCCTTGGAGCCTCTCCATGAACCTCAAGGTGGGGCGAGACTCTGGTCGAGCCCTGGCATTATTTCGGACAGAGAAGTCAGGGCTCGACCAGAGTCTCGCCCGACCGATCGCCAGTTCCTGGACCCAAAGCACGTTGCAGCCCCTTGGGGGTGTCTCATGAATCGTTACTTCGTAGCCGCCGAGGTAACGAGGCGGTCACTCTATTTTAAACCGAAATCCGCCTCTTCACGTTGGCGGCTACGATACTCAATCCCAAGGCGCACCGGTTCACCTCCATGCGCGCTCAATATTTTTCTCGCTCCCGCTTGATTTTGAACGGACAGAAACGCACACTGGAACGAGCGTACAACAAATGCAGCATCCGGCCTGTGCAGACTCCGGCTCGCGGAATCGCTGACTGAATCATTCTTCTTATGGAACGGAAACCGGTGCTTTACGTCGAAGACGACGACGATGACGTGTTTTTCATGAGACGCGCTTTCGAGGCAGCCGATGTCCGAAATCCGCTCAAGGTGGTCCAAGACGGACAGGAGGCGATCCAATATTTGTCCGGAGCCGGTCCATATGCGAACCGCGCGGAGCATCCGTTGCCCACGCTTGTGCTTCTGGATTTGAAACTGCCTCGTAAGGGCGGACTGGAAATACTGAAATGGATCCGCGAGCAGCCCGCCTTGAACACTCTGATTGTGGCCGTGATGACGTCCTCCCAAAACGTGCTCGATATCGGCCAAGCCTACGACCTAGGCGCCAACGCCTATTCCGTTAAGCCAACGGGCGCGGACAAGCTGGTAGAAATGGTGCGATCGCTGCGACAGAGATTCCTGGATTAGCCCTGGGCTCAATGCGGACACTCCTGTCCGCACATTCTCGGGGACATTGCGGACAGGAGTGTCCGCCTTACGGCCAAAGTGAGAACTCCCTGAACCGGTCGCTGCGCCCCCAGCCTCAACGTGTCGCGGCCTGCTTTTGGCTCACCAGGAAGGCAACCAAGTCGATGAATTCCTCCGTCGTCCACCCTCTCTCCAAACCTTCCGGCATGGCACTCAGGGATTGAGTCCGCTGAACTCGAACGGCCGACCTCGCGACCACGTGCTTCTGGCCTTGGCTGTCGGCGAGGGTGAGCCTGCCATCCTTCTCGGCCAGGAGAATGCCGCTGAATTCGCGTCCGTCGTCCAGGATGAATTCGGCCGTCTGAAAACTCGGCGCGATAGATCGGCTCGGCTCCAGGATCGATTCGATGATGTGGATCCGCGAAAAGCGGCTGCCAATCCCGGTCAGTTCCGGGCCAATCTGCTCCCCCTGATCCGTCAGCCGATGGCACTTGAGGCACTGCGATTTTTCGGCGTCGAAAAACAACTTGCGTCCACGTTGTGGATTGCCGGACGTACTGAGGGCCGCTTGCGCGAGCCGCTCGTGTTCTGCAGCCGAACTTTTGCCACGGAAACGCAGACTGAACCCGGAGTCGTCCGGGGCGCTGATTTGCACAAGCACGCGGTTCGCGCCGGCTTTCAGCCTGCCATCGAATGAGTGGGGCACGCCTGCGCCGGAGCGGGATTCGGTGCGTTCCTGCACGACTTGCCCGTTCAGCCAGATGCGGACTTCGCCACGCATGGAGGCCAGGAATTGGATCGCGGTCGGTTCGGAGACATGGAGATCAGTCCGAGCCAGCCACACGTTTTCGTTACCTGTGTTCGAACCGAGAGAGACGCGCGATTCGGCGCCGGTCGCGAAGGAAATTCGCCAGTGCGGGCCGTCTTCGTCCGATCTTGCGGAGACTTCTTGTCGCGCGGCGAGTTGTTGCGCCACGGCGGCCGCAGCCGCGCCTTCCAGGAATGGCCCGGCAAGCTGCCAGCGGAGCAGCGAACCGGTTGCGCCATGCAGCTCCGCCACGGCGCCGTTCAGCTCGTCGCGCTGGTTCGCGGGCTGCGCCTGGAGCCATTGCTCCAAAAGGCGCGCCACGGAGGAAAGGATCTCCGCGGAAGGATCGCGACGCGCCAGCTCCAGGATCGCCTTGAGCTGCGGCGCTCCACCCAATTCGCTGAGACACTGGACGCCGGTGAGTTGAGTCTCGCGATGTTCAAGAGCGGCGACGGCCAGCGGGACTGACCGCGGTTCTCTCAGCAACCGCAAGGACTCAAGACTCGCGCGCCGCAGCGCGGGATCGGCGTCTTTCGCCAAACTCAGAAGAGAGTCGGCCGCTGGATGTATTCGGAGAGCGCCGGCCGCCGAGGCTGCGGCCAGCCGCACGCGCGCGTCCTGATCTTCGAGTCGGCCGCGCACGGCATCGCTCGCTTCGATCACCTGGAGCTCTGCCAGCGCTTCGAGCGAGGCCGCGCGCACGGCGGGTTCATTGGAATTCAATTTGGCCAGAAGCAACGACGAAGCTTGGAGCTTGGGCCGCTTGGCGGCGTGTTGCAGCATGGCGGCGAGCACAGGGCCGTCCTCGATGGAACCGGCCAGTTCCAGCAGCCGATTCTCGCTCGTTGCGTCGAGTCCGTTGGCGAAAAGGCTAAGGGCCGCCAGTCGGTTGGTGAGCGTGTGTTCCTTCCCAACAATGACTCGGGTAAGGGGCTCGCGCACTCCGCCGCCGGGATGGGCGCTCAAGGATTCGAGAATTGCACCCACAGAAACGTCATCACGCTCATCCCGCAGCCAGTGGTCGAGGGTCTGTGGCCGAGCCGGAATTTTCTCCCGTTGCATGCGGCGGAGCACGGCCAGCCGAACAGCGGAGTCAGGCTCAACTAGCAAACGATCCAGCGCCTCTTCGATTGGCACTGTTTTCTCCCACGCGACGCTGTTCGGAGGACGCGGCGCCGGCCGGTATCCCCAATAGGTCCACGGGCCCGGCTTGCGATGCACTCGAGTCAAAGCGCCGGCATACTCGCGCCGGCGGGACGGCTGATTCTCGCTGCCCAGCCGTTCGATCAAGCCGTCCACCAGCACCGGCTCAGCACGGTCAGCAATGGCTCTGAGCGCCAAGGCACGAATAGGCCGCCCCTCAGGTTCATCCAGCAACTTTAGAACGGCAGACCAATTCTCGGACCGGCGCAGGGTCTGGATGGCGGCATGCGCCAAAGTTGAATCTAGGTTTGCGACGTTGTCACGCAGCCAGCCGGGAGCTTCTGCCCAGCGCAACCGGCCCACGGCGATGACGACCTCCAAGCGAACTCGATCATCCGAATCGGTCGAGGCCAAGGCAGCGAGGCGCGCGGCTAAGCGTTGATCGCCGCGTCCGGCCGCCAGGCGGTGTTCCTCGAACATTGGGTCCGCGAGGTCGGAGATGGCACGAACTGCCTGCGCCCGCACGCGAGGGACAGGATCGTTCTGAGCGAGATTGAACAGCTTCTCCAAAGAAATTCCGCCGCTGCGGCGGGCCAAGATCCAGACGGCGTGCAACCGCCCGTGCGTGTTCAGTTGTCCCTTACCCAATGCCTCCTCGACCGCTGCCACCGCTTCGGGGCCGCCATGCTCGAGAGCGGATTGCGCCTCGAGGCGCATGTTGAAACTCTCCAAATTGAGCCGAGCGACCCGTGATTCGAAACTGCCGGATTCAAGGGGCGCCGTTTCCGACGGAAGAGAGGGGCGCCCACCGGAGTCGCCTGCATAGCGGATGCGATAAATGCGTCCCCGCCCCCGCTTGGGCCGTTGGCCGTCCGCCCAATCCGAGACGATCAGCGAACCCTCGCGTTCCACGATCAGGTCAGTCGGCTTAAAACCGTAAGGATCGTTTTCCGCAGCGGCCGCGAATTCCAATTCGTTCACTGGAGCGAAACCGCTTCGAGACGGCACGGGACAGTAACGCACGACGGCTCGCCCCCATTCGCAAAAGAACAGATTGCCCCGATAGGCAGCCGGGAAGGCGGGCTCCAAGTAACAAAGGCCGCCCGCCGAAGATCCGAGGCCAAGGTCAGCCAGAGGAGGCAACGCCTCTTCCGGGCGTTCAGAATAAAGGTAAGGGTACCCGTGATCGGCGCCGAAAAAGCTGTGGCACACGCGGATTTTGTAGTCGCCGCCGTCGTTCTCATTGTCTCGCACGAAGACGTTCAAGTCTTCGTCCAGCGCGACGTCGTAGATGTTCCGCAGCCCGGTCGCGAAGATGTGCAAGTCGCGTCCGTCGGGCCGGCACCGAAGAATGCCTCCGCCCTGCAGGACGAGCCGATCGCCTTCGGGACGAGTCACATCACAGCCGTGATCGCCGAGCGCCAAATAAAGCCAACCGTCATGTCCGGCAGCGACGCCATTGGCGCAGTGCAATCGCACTGGATTCTCTTCGGGCGGAAGTCCGAGGCCGGCGACGAGGTCTTGATGTTCGTCTGCCTTGCCATCGAGGTCCCTGTCTCGCAGCGCGGTCAAGAACGGGGCGTGCATTACGTACACCGTGCCGTCGTGATAAGTGAGCCCCTGGATGGAATTGAACTCCGCGGCATAGCGCGTGACCCGATCGGCATAGCCGTCGCGGTCTGTGTCTTCGACGAGGCGAATTTCGTCGCGGCGCACAATCTCGGTCCCTAGTCCGGTCAGGTAGTCCGCGGCCACGAAGATCGAGCCCGACCGGGGTCCGAGAGCCACGGCTGACGGGTACTCGATGAGGGGATCGCAGGCAAAAAGAGTGGCCTTGAAACCGGGCGGCACTTTCAGAGGCGGAAAACGCTGCTCGGTTTCGGGGCCGGTTTGAGTTGGTTTGTCCTGTGCGGCCGCCGCGAAACAGAGAACAGACACGAACCAGGTTCTCAATGCAGGACCGTGACGCATCGCGATGGTCATAAGATTTGCCCTTGCGAATGGCGCGCTCTCGGAAAGGGCGATTGGACTCTAACCGGAGCGACACGACGCGTCGAGGACCTTGAGAGCGCCGGTCGGAAGGCGCACCCCCAGGGCTGCATCAAGCTCTTCATTCTCTCCCCGCGAGGAACGAGTGGGGAGAGGACCGAGGAGAGGGGAACCGATAAAAATGTGCCTCCTCTCCCCACCCCTCTCCT
>JACQWK010000738.1 GCA_016209525.1 Verrucomicrobiota bacterium | reverse complement strand
GAGACGCACGTCGCTTGGCAAGTGCCACGGGTGTGCCCCTATGTGCCTTCGCCGCTGTGCTACGGCGACAACATTTACCTGTTGGGCGGAGGGGGCGTTGTGTCGTGCATTGCCGCGGCGACAGGCAAACTACTCTGGAAGGAACGCCTTGGCGCCACTGGAGATTACTACGCCTCACCCATCGCGGGCGACGGGAAGATGTATTTGGTCAGCGAAGGGGGAGATGTGACGGTGGTGGCTGTGGGTGAAGAACCGCGTGTGCTGGCTCAGAGCTCGCTGGGCGAGCGCTGTCTGGCAACGCCCGCCATTGTCAGTGGCAGGCTTTATTTGCGCTCGGAAAACGCGCTGTATTCCTTCGGCAATGCTCACCAACCCGGCACCATCGCGCCAAGCCGCCTGGACAGCGACGAATTGGAAAAGGCGCGCCGGCTCTTTCCGCCCGCGGTGACGCGCGAGTTGCTCACAGGAAAACTTGCGCCGCCACCGGGCTTCGACGGCGCTTTTGCCGAGCGCTTGGGCCAAAAGCGGCTCGACGCCTTGCGCACCGGCGCCGACCAGGTCAGCGGGCATGACAACGACATCGCGGCCTCGTGCCTCGTGCGCTTGGGAGTTGCGGCCGACAACCTGAAGCCTGCCGGCGGCAAGCTGGGCAGCCCCGCTCCCGGTGCACGCGCCCGCTCACCTGAACCGCCGGCGGCCCGCGTCACAGCGACGTTCATCCGCTCTGAGTATCCGGTGGCCAACGGAAAGACCTCGGGATTTTTCAAGACGGGCCAAGACGCAGACATTCTGTTGTCCGGGATCGATTTTAACCAGACCGGAGGGCCGTTGCTGTTCAACCATCCGATGGGCATCGGCAGCGATGGTAACCGTCTGATCCTGGCTGATACTTACAACAACCGTGTGCTCATTTGGAACAAGCTGCCGCAGGGAAACGTGCCGCCAGACCTGGTGCTGGGGCAGAAGAATTTCAACAGCAACAATCCGGGCCGTGGGCGTGACCAACTCAATTGGCCCGTCAACGTGGCCACGGACGGAAAACGGATCGTCGTGGCCGATACCGAGAACCATCGCATTCTGGTCTGGAATCAGTTTCCAAGAGAGAACGGCGTCTCGGCGGATTTGATTCTTCAAGGCGGAAAACCCGGCGAAGGAATCGAAACCACGACCAAGAGCAACTTTCATTGGCCATGGGGTGTCTGGACCGATGGCGAAAAACTGGCGATCACGAGCACCCGCGGTGGCCGTGTCCTGATCTGGAATCGCTTTCCTACGGAAGACAATCAGCCTGCCGATCTATTCCTCAGTGGCGGCGGCAAGCTGGGCACGCCGCGGACGATCACCAGCGACGGCAAGCATCTCATCGTGGGCGACCACAACCCGCGGATGGGCCAGCCGTGGGCTGGGACGTTTTTCTGGAAGACCTTTCCGACCACCGACGACGCGCCGTTCGATTTCTACCGGACCGAGCCGGGCCAGCCAGGTGGCCCCTGGCTGCGCGGGTGTTTCACTCGCGACCTGCCCGCCGCCAGGCAGGCGGGGGGCAAACTCCTCCTGCTGGGCAGCACGCTTCACCTCTGGAAAGCGTTTCCGGTGGATGCAACCGAAGAGCCTGATCTCTCCATCCGCGGCTACAATTTCCACGGCGGCGACCACACCGGCGTGGCCACAGCGGGCGAACGGATCTACATCGTGACCGGCAACGCCAACAAGGTCGTGGTCTATAACGCGACACCCACGAAACCCAACAGCCTCCCGGACTTCGCCATTGGCAGCCCGGACATTGACGCGAACACGCTGGAAACCAATTTCATTATCAGCAACCCCGTTCCTGCCTCCAACGGCAAGAGCCTGTTCGTGGCTTCCGATTTCGACCGCAAGCTTTACGTCTGGAAGAAACTACCGGACAAGAGCGGAGCGCACCCGGATCTCGTGTATGAGATCGATTGCCCGGCATTGGACATCGCCTTATGGCGAGACACGTTGATTCTCGCCGGGATGCAGACGGTTTATGTCTGGAAGAGATTGCCGCTGGAGGGCAATCCACCCGATCTGATCTTCGACGGGCGCATTGGCAGCGTGCGCTTCCAGGAACTGCGGGGCGTCGCGTTGGACGATCGCTACTTTTATCTGTCGGACTTCAAGGCCGGGAAAATCTACGTGTGGGAAGGGATTCCTTCCGCGAACTCCGAGCCCGCCCTTTCATTGAATGTGGAGAAGGCCTGGCGAATTTCGAGCGACGGGAATTATCTGGCCGTCGCCACGTTTGATCGGCATCTGGCGCTGATCTACCGCGTCGCTGGGCTGGCCGCCGACGCCCGCCCTGTCGTAGTTGGAGAGCGTTCATCTGGCGCCCCCCCGCGCGGACGACCCTGGTTCAATGGGGTCTCAAAGGCAATGGCTTCGCAGGGACACTTCTTCGTGGCGGAAGGCTTCAATCGCGTGCACGCGTGGAGCAAGATCGAAGACGCGATCGTCGGCCAACGCGCCGACGTGATTCTGGGCCAGGACAACTTCGAGGAGATTCAACCCCAGATTGGCCGGAACAAACTGCATTATCCGGCCGCAGTTTGGTTCGACGGAAGTTACTTGTGGGTTGGAGAGACCAAATTTTCTGAGCGCCTCTTGAGGTTCAGTCCAAGGCCAGACCGATAGCGACCAAGACACGAACGCTCCCATCTGCTTTTGGCCTTTCCCGCCCGAGTCTTTGGCAGTATATCCCGCAACATGGATCCCCAGCTTGCTCTGGAACAGCGTGCCAAGGTCGAACAATTCCAGCGCAAGCATCGCGTCGGGCTATTGACGCTGCTGTTCACGGACCTGGTCGGTTCGACCAGACTCAAGCAGGAACTGGGCGATCGTGAAGCCGTGGCGTTGATTCAACGGCACCATGCGCTGGTCCGGGAGATTCTCGTTCGGTTCAAAGAAGGGGAAGAGATCGGGACTGCCGGCGATTCGTTCTTCATCGTCTTCACGAAGCCCTCGGATGCCGTGCAGTTTTCACTGCTCTTGCAGAACCGTCTGCGCGCTCAGGCTAAAGGAACTGATCGGCCGCTGTTGGATCGAGTGGGCATTCACATTGGAGAGGTCGTTGTGGAGGAGCGAGCGGACTCGGCCAAGCCCAAAGACCTTTACGGGCTGCAAGTCGATATCTGCGCGCGGGTGATGTCCCTGGCGGAAGGCGATCAGATTTTGCTGACGCGCTCAGCCTTTGACAACGCGAGACAGGTGCTCAAGGGGCAAGAGATTGAAGGGTTAAATGTGTTACAGTGGTTGAATCACGGGCAGTATCTGCTCAAAGGGGTGGAAGAACCGATGGAAGTCTGCGAGGTCGGGGAATTCGGCGAAGCGATCCTGAAACCGCCGCCGGATTCGGAGAAGGTCCATCGGTATGTGTCGCCGGACAGCGAACCGGTGTTGGGCTGGCGTCCGGCTTTGGAGCAGAAGGTTCCGGGGACGCAGTGGACGTTAGAGGAGAAGTTAGGGGAAGGGGGCTTTGGAGAGGTGTGGCTGGGGCGTCACAGCACAACCAAAGAACAGCGCGTCTTTAAATTCTGTTTCCGCACGGATCGGGTACGGGCCTTGAAGCGGGAAGTCACGCTCTTCCGTCTGCTCAAAGAGCGGGTGGGTGAACATCCGAACGTGGTCCGCTTGCTGGAGGTGTTCTTTGAGGAACCGCCGTATTACCTGGAGATGGAATACGTGGCGGGCCGGGACTTGAAGACGTGGTGTGAGGCGCGTGGGAGGGACGGCATGTTGCCGTCCCAAACCTCCGGAACTGCTCCTGGCAATTCCGCCCGAACGGAAAATGGCTGGCTGAGTCAAATCCCATTGGAAACGCGGCTTGAGATCGTGGCGCAAGTGGCGGAAGCGCTGCAAGCAGCCCATGACGCCGGGGTGATTCATCGGGACATCAAGCCGTCGAACATTCTGATTGCGGAGCGTGGAATGCGGAGTGCGGAGATGGGACGTGTAAAGTCGCTTGGAGTCCCGCCTTCAGGCGGTCCGGTGGGGGAAGCCTCTGCTGGTGATACTCCCATCCAAGGCGGCGAACCGGTTGAAGTCCGGACACCGAACAAACCCGCTGGGGACAACCCAGCCGCCTCAAATCATAAATCAGAATTCATAAATCATAAATTAACCGCCAAGCTGACCGATTTTGGCATCGGCCAGGTGGTGTCGGAAGAAGCGCTGGCTGGCCTAACGCGACTGGGTTTCACGCAGACGATGATGTCGCCCGGTTCATCGGCGCAGACGGGAACACAGATTTACATGGCGCCAGAAGTTCTCGCGGGCAAGCCGGCTTCGACACGTTCGGACATCTACTCCCTGGGTGTCGTCCTCTACCAACTGCTCGTGGGAGATTTCTCACGACCTTTGACGACGGACTGGGCCTGCGAAATAACCGATCCTTTATTGAGGGATGACTTGAAGCATTGCTTTGCCGGGAACCCGCAAGAACGCTTTTCTGGCGCGGGGCAATTGGCGCAAAACCTCCGGACCCTGTCCAGAAGGCGCACTGAGTTGGAACACCGAGAGGCTGAGAAACGAGCCCTGGAACGGGCCGCCTACCGGCGGGGCCTGGTTCGCGCCGCGACGGTTGCCACATTGATCATCGCTGTGATTGCGGCATTAGCCATCTTCAGTTTCAGCGTGTCTCGAAAAGAAAAGCGCGAACGCACCGCAGCCCAGCACAGACTCTATGTCGCGAACATGAACCTGGCGCAGCAGGCGCGGGAGCAGCACAATTTTGGACACGTGCGACAGTTGATGGAGGAAACAGCATTATATCCTGACCGAGGATTTGAATGGTATTATTGGCAGCGACAAACTCATCTAGATCTCAGGACGCTGCGTGGACATCGTTCGGCAATCAGTTCAGTGGTCTTTTCCCAGGACGGCCAACGAATCGTCACGGGTAGTTGGGATGGGACGGCAAAGGTATGGGTGGCAGCCAGCGGCGAGGAACTGTTCACTCTCAAAGGGCACACCAACCGAGTGACCTCGCTGAGCGTTTCCCGAGACGGCCAGCGGATTGTCACCGGGAGTTCGGATAAGACGGCGAAGGTGTGGGAGGCGGCGAGCGGCGAGGAACTGGTCACTCTCAAGGGGCACAGTAGCGCAATCACTTCTGTCGCCTTTTCTCCCGACGGCCAGCGGATTGTGACTGCGAGTGAGGATCAAACGGCTAAAGTGTGGGAGACCGCCAGCGGCAGGGAACTGCTTACCCTCAACGGGAACAGCGGTGTGGTCCAGTCTGTAGCCTTTTCCCCGGATGGCCGGCGCATTGTGACCGGCCATCGAAATTTCACGACCAAGGTGTGGGAGGCAGCGAGCGGCAAGGAATTGGTCACCCTCAAGGGGCACAGCGGATCGATCTATTCAGTGGCCTTTTCTCCGGACGGCCGGCGGATTGTCACTGGCAGTCTGGATCGAACGGCTAAAGTGTGGGAGGCCGCCAGTGGCAAGGAACTGATCACTCTCAGAGGGCACAGCGATTCGGTGATATCGGTGGCCTTTTCGCCGGACGGCCAGCGGATTGTAACTGGCAGTGGGGATCACACGGCTAAAGTGTGGGACGGCACCACTGGCAATGAACTGTTCACCCTCGAAGGGCACAGTTGGGCAATCTTTTCTGTCGCCTTTTCTCCGGACGGCCAGTGGATTGCGACTGGCAGTAGGGATCAAATGGCTAAAGTGTGGGAGGCCACGAGCGGACGCAGGAAACTGCTTACCCTCGAAGGGCACAGTAGCGCAATGTTCTCAGTCGCCTTTTCTCCCGACGGCAAGCGGATTATGACTGGCAGTTGGGATCAAACGGCCAAAGTGTGGGAGGCCGCCAGTGGCAGAGAACTCCTCAACCTCAGAGGGCACAGTGGTCCAATCTTTTCTGTGGCCTTTTCTCCCGAAGGCCAGTGGCTTGTGACTGGCAGTAGGGATGAAACGGCTAAGGTCTGGGAGAGCACCAGCGGCAGGGAACTGATCACTCTCAAAGGCCACAGCAATTCGGTCATGTCAGTGGCCTTTTCCCCGAACAGCCAGCGCGTTGTCACTGGCAGTTGGGATCGAACGGCCAAAGTGTGGGAGGCCACCAGTGGCCAGGAACTGCTCACCCTCACAGGACACAGCGAGTCGGTTGTCTCAGTGGCCTTTTCCCCGGACAGCCAGCGGATTGTCACTGGCAGTCTTGATCACACGGCGAAGGTGTGGGATACAACCAGCGGCAGGGAACTACTTACCCTCACAGGACACAGCGATAACCTCACATCGGCGGGCTTTTCCCCCGACGGGCAGCGGATCGTGACTGGCAGTGAAGATCGGACGGCCCTGGTGTGGGAGGCAGCCAGCGGCAAAGAACTGGCCACACTCAAAGGGCATAGCGCTCAGATCTGGTCGGTCGCCTTTTCCCCGGACGGCCGGCGGATCGTCACTGGCAGTCTGGATGGAACGACCAAGGTATGGGAGGCAATCAGCGGTAGGGAATTGCTCACCCTCAAAGGGCACAGCCGTCCGGTCCGGTCTGTCGCCTATTCCCGGGATGGCCGGCGCATTGTGACCGGCAGCGAAGATCACACGGCCAAGGTGTGGGAGGCCGCTTCGGAGGAAGAGGTTGCGGCGTGGCGGAAAGAGGAACAGGCCGCTGCGCAGCGGATGGCCGCAGCCCAGCAAGCGCGTCAATGAGGGACCTGTAGCATTCATTGGGAGAGAGAAGTGCCTGCCAACCGACTTGAAAACGTCCATCCGCGAGTCGGCA
Organism: Verrucomicrobiota bacterium; assembly: GCA_016209525.1. Lineage (GTDB taxonomy): Bacteria > Verrucomicrobiota > Verrucomicrobiia > Limisphaerales > SIBE01 > VHCZ01. Next base: position 6,278 of record JACQWK010000738.1, on the reverse strand, counting down.
GTCCGGCTTCGGCAACACCCGCCACGGACGGGGAGCGAGTCTATGTCTTCTTTGGATCGGTGGGATTGGTCGGTTTCGATTTTGTGTCTCATGCGCCTGGGGTGACCCGCTGGCAAACCTTGGAACTCAAACGCCGGTGACAAAAGCGTGCCTTCTCAAGCTGCCGTAGGCCGCCGTTGACGCGAATCAAAGCCAACGGTTGAGTGGATCCATAGCGTCGTTGGCGTGAATCAGCGTTGAAGCCCGAGCCAATGAACACCTCGGTTGGCACTTTGGACTGGACGATCGTCGCGCTTTACCTCTGCGCCGTCGTTGGCCTCGGGGTGGCGGCGGGATTCTTGCGGCGCCAAGGTGAGCGCGGCGGTGAAGGCGGCCATTACTTCCTGGCGGGCAACACCCTCGCGTGGCCGGTCATCGGGCTGGCTATGTTCGCGGCGAACATTTCAACCGTCCACCTCGTCAGCCTCGCGGAGACGGCCTACAAGTTCGGCCTTGTCTTCGGCAACTTCGAGTGGATGGCGGGCTTCACGCTCATCCTCCTCTCGCTCTTCTTTGCCCCGCTCTACCTGCGCTCGCGGGTGGCCACGCTGCCGGACTTCCTCGAACGCCGCTTCAACCGCGGCTGCCGCGACGTGCTTTCCGTCGTGTCGTTGTTCTCGGCCATCGTCATCCACATGGGAGTGGCGCTTTACACGGCGGCGTGGGTGTTGCGCGGCATCCTCGGCCATGCGCCCGGCGCCACCCTCCTGGGCGTGGACGCGCTGATGCTCTTCATCGTCGTACTGGGCGTGCTGACGGGCCTATACACGATGCTCGGCGGCCTGCTCGCCGTGGTCTGGACCGAAAGCCTGCAAACCATTCTGCTCCTCGTCGGCGCGGTGGTCATCACGGTCGTTGGTTACGTCAAAATCGGCGGCTGGGCTGAACTGGCCCAAACGCTCGCGTCGCATCCGCATCCGCTCGCGAGCGTGGCCGACCAGAAGGTGACCTGGGGCACGGAAAATTTCCTGAGCATGGCGCGCGCGCCGGGCGATCCGTCTGGGCTCGCCTGGTATTCCATTCTGCTCGGCTATCCGGTGCTCGGCATTTGGTATTGGTGCTGCGATCAGACGATTGTGCAGCGTGTGCTGGCGGCGAAGGACGAGAAGCACGCCCGCCTGGGGCCGCTGTTCTGCGCCTTCCTCAAAATCTGGCCGGTCTTCTTCTTCGTGCTCCCGGGCGTGATCTGCGTCGCGCTGGTGCAGAAAAACGCCTTCGGTGGCGCCGCTCCGCCGACCGCCGCCGACACCTACACCTTCCTCATTACCCACCTGCTGCCTGTCGGATTGAAGGGCCTGGTCGCGGCCGCGATGCTTGCGGCCGCGATGCAAACCTGCTCCGCCGCGCTCAACTCCACCGCCACGCTTGTAGCGTACGATCTGTTCAAGCGTCACCGGCCGGACCTGGGCGATCACCAGCTCGTCGTCATTGGCAAGATCACGACCGTCTTCGGCACGATCTTCGCCATCGTCGCCTCGCCGTTGTTCGGCCATTACACGACGATCTTCGAGGGCATCAACAAGCTCATTTCCTACGTGGCGCCACCGATCACGGCCGTGTTTTTGCTGGGCGTGTTCTGGAAACGCGCGTCGGGCCAGTCCGCATTCATGACCCTGATCGCCGGCATGGCGCTGGGCTTCGTGGCGTTCTATCTCGATTGGAACAACCTTTATCGCGGCGACTTCATGCTCAGCGCGTTTCTGCTGCTCGTGGCTTGCCTCGTCATCATGGGCGCGACGACGTTGATGTTCCCCGAAGCGCTTAAGGAAGAGGCCAGGCCGCTGGTCTGGGAGGACTGGCGCGAACCGTTGCGCGGTGAAGCGCACGGTCATGGGCTGGCCAACTACCGCTTGGCTTCCGCGTCGGTGCTGGTCGTGTTTGTCGCGCTTTACCTAACGTTCCGATGAATTCGCAAAGCATGAAAACCACTCTCTTTCTCCTGTGTACCGTGTGGCTGGCGGGTTGTGCGACGCCGCAACCGCCGCAACGTTTCGCCTGGGTCACGGGCCTCAAGCCCGAGAAGGCCGCTTACTACCGCCAGCTTCACGCCCACCCGTGGCCCGGCGTGAACAAGACGATCAAGGAGTGCCACATCCGGAACTTCTCCATCTACGAATTTGAGATCAATGGCCAGCTCTACCTGTTCGCCTCCCTCGAATACACCGGCGCGAACTTCGACGCGGACATGAAGCGCATGGCTGCCGATCCCGAAACGCAGCGCTGGTGGAAGGAAACCGACCCGTGCCAACTGCCCCTGCCCGCCGCGGCCGCGAACGGAAAAATCTGGGCCGACACCCAAGAGGTTTACTACTTGAAATAGGTGCGAGCCGCGCCGCTCACGCATTTCGCGATTGAGCGCATGGCGATGACAACTAAGCTCCACGCGTGAACCTCCTTGCCGCGGCAACGCTCGCGCCGGTGGACTACGCCATCGTGGCCGTTTATCTGCTCGCGACCTTTGCGATTGGCTTCTGGTCCGCACGCAAAACCAAAGCGAAAGAATTCTTCGTCGCGGAGAAATCGCTGCCCTGGTGGGTGATCGGCCTGACGATGGTCGCGGCGAGCATCAGCGCCGAACAAATGCTCGGCGAAGTCGGCTACGCCGCGGACGCAGGCCTGGTCGTGTCCAACTGGGACCTTGCCGTTTTCCCATCGCTGGCGCTGATGGTGCTCGTGTTTCTCCCGGTCTTCTTGCGCAGCGGCATCACGACGATTCCCGAGTATCTGGAAAAACGGTTCGGAAAGAGCACGCGCTTGCTCTTCGCCGGTTACACCGTTTTCAACAACGCTTGCGTGGCCCTCGTGATGGTGCTCGCGCTCGGCGCGACGGCCTTGAAGTATTTTCTCGGCCTGCCGCCGTTCTGGGGAGTGCTGGCGCTGATTGCGTTCACCGGCGTTTACACCGTTTACGGCGGAATGAGTTCGGTCGCCTGGACCGATACCTTCCAATGCGCGCTGCTGCTGGTCGGGGGCTTGATCGTGTTTGGGGTCGGCCTCGCGAATGTGCCGGATGGCTGGAGCGGTCTGCTCCAACGCATGCCCGCACCGCATCTGATCCGGAGCGTGAACGATCCTTACGTTCCGTGGCCCGGACTGGTGCTGCTCGCGCTCTCCACTAACGTCTGGTACTGCTGCACGAACCAGTTTTATGTGCAGGCATGCCTGGGCGCCCGCAACGAATGGCACGGCCGCATGGGCGTGCTGCTCACGGCATTCCTCGGCCCGGTGCTGACGCTTTGCTTCGCGTTTCCAGGCTACATTGCGCACGACCTCGTCCAACAAAAACTGTTGCCCGCGATCGATGACGCAAACGCCGTGTATCCGGTGCTGATCGAGAAATTACTTGGGCCAGGCCTGCGTGGATTTCTCGTCGCGGCGGTGCTCGCCGCGATCATGTCCACGGTCAGCTCAATCGTGAACGCCACCGCCAGCGTGTTCACGATCGACATCTATCAGCGCCTGCTGCGCCCCGCCGCGAGCGATCGGCAACTCGTCCGCATGGGCCGCTGGGCCGGTGGCGTGAGCTTGCTGATCGCGCTTCCGCTCACATTCTTGGCCCTGCGGTACCGGTACATCTTCACCTACACTCAGAACGCGTGGTGCATCCTGGCCATCCCGATTATGGTTGTGTTCACAGCGGGATTGCTCTGGAAACGTGCGACGGCAGCCGCCGCCACGGCGACCTTTCTGTTCGTGCTGCCCTTCGTGGCCGTGCCGTTCATTTTCGGCAACACCGAGGATTCCTGGCTGAAATTTGCTTTCAGCGGCGGGAGGATTCACTTGTTCAATTTTGCGTTCCTGCTCTGGCTGGCGGCAGCCGCGTTCATGGTCCTTGCGAGCGCCCTTACGACGCCACGGGATCATGCGAGCCTCGCGCCGTTTCTGTGGAATTTGCGTGTGATGCGTGGCGAAAACAGCCGCCCGCTGTTTCTGCGCGTCGGGTTCTGGTGCGTTCTTGCAGGCGGGATGTACACAGTGATCTATTTGAGATTTTGGTAATCACACCTTGGCCATCCTCATCCAAGAGCCCCAACACTCCTCTGCCTTCGGAAAATCGAGTGATCTCCGCCACCGCAGTCACAAATCGATTCTTCACCCAATCGTGCCCGGAGCCCCCGGGATTTCTGCGATCGTCAATGGTTCGGCTGTCAACACCCGCGCTTGTAAGGAATCCGCGAGCAAAAGCAGAATCACGCCAACCTTCGGAGACAAGGATGATTTTGCGGACACGGCTCATTCAGTTGGCGGCTTTGGCAACAATAAGTCCGCCGCCCTCTCCGCGTCCGTTTCTGGCGAAGGCACTGGCTGCCCAATCCCTATCCCCGAGAGCCATCCTCGCGCGATCAGATCGGAAACACGCACTCCCAGTTTTTCATCGGCGGCCTCGTCAGAAACGTGGATACGTTGAACGCGAGTCGGGCCACTCGCTTCCCGCTCCAGCCACGAACCGTAACCAGCAGCCAGAAAATCCACCGCGATGGGGTGATACGCTGTCATAATGACCTGAAATCGGCCTTCCAATGCAGCGTCCTGCAAGCGAGTGAGCAAGGGATGAATTTCTCCCAGTCCTAGAAAATTGCCCGGTTCGTCCAGCACGAGAACTCCATGCCGTTCACTTGCAACGGCGAGGGCCGTTTCGAGGATAATCAGAGCGATTTGGCCGGACGAAAGTTCATCAAGTCGAAACTTCATCGACGGTCCAAAAACGCACTGAAGAATGTGGGCATCTCCTGAAGGAACAGATTGGAAAAGCCGGAAACCTGGCAGGCCGCCTTGCGCTAGGTTTTGCTCCGCTTCCTGCCTGGCCAGGGCCTCCGCCGAGGCAATATAGCGCAGCCAAGCCGCGAAATCCGAGCAATCTGGCTTCGGGATTGTGACCGGTTGCTTTTCCGCACTGACAGCGCCCACGAGGGCGGGATTGAGCGCGAGCACGAACATGCTGACAATTGGATAATCACATTTGACGACGCTAGCAAGCCTCCACTCTGTTCACCCGCGTGTCGAGTCCGCTTCCCGTGCTCCTTCGCCTGGGGCATCAAGGCCGCGCAATCGTTGCCAAACCGCTTTGTGAAAATCTAAAACGTGCACGTCAGCCCACCGTCCACGACGAGCACATGTCCGTTGACATAGCTGGACGCTTCGCTGGCCAGAAACAAAATCACCGAGGCGATTTCTTCCGGCCGGGCCGCGCGGGCCATCGGGATGCGGCGGTGTTTCACGTAGAGTTCCTGAAAACGCGGTGTGTCTAATTCGTTCACTCCGTCCACGACCGACATCGGTGTGTCCACGAAACCCGGCGCGACGGCATTCGCGCGGATTCCGTACTGAGCCAACTCAACCGCCAGGCAGCGCGTGAACTGGTTCACGGCCGCTTTCGCCGCGCCGTAGCTCGAAGCTGCGGCTTCGGCCTGGGTGCCGTGAATGCTTGTGACGTTCACAATGCGGCCGGGAATCTTTTTCGCAATCATCAACCGGCAGGCTTCGCGCGCAAAACGGAATGCGCCCATCAGAATGGTGTCCAGCATCTCTCGCCACTCGTTCGCGCTTTTGTCCGGGAATGCGACGGGATTGAATGTCGCCGCGTTGCTGACCAGGACGTCGAGCCTGCTCCATCGTTCGTCCGCCGCGCGCACCGCGCCTTCGGCGGTTGATGGCTGAGTCACATCGCCGGGAACAATCGCGACGCGATCCGGCCGCCCAATTCGCTGCGCGACGCGATCGAGTTGTTCGCGCGTCCGACCGACGAGGACGACGGCCCCGTCTTCGTCCGCAAAACGGATCGCCGTCGCCGCGCCGATGCCCGAGCCCGCGCCGGTGATGATGGCTACTTGGTTTTCGAGCGCATTCACATCGATCAAAGTTCGGTCGGACCAGCCAACCTAAATCCCGGTTGACGTTGGAACGCGTTGACGCCGGTCAAGGAAACAGAACCGCGAAGAACACCAAGCGGCAATGCCGCAACCGCAACTTTTTCAGGTTCAACCTATGTCCGGAAAGGACATTGACCCGAATCAAACGCAGTTTGGACTGGCTTCGGTAGCATGTCCTTGATTCACTGTGAGCACCACGACATTTCTTCACGGCGCAGCTCGCACGAGCACGGTCGCCACTCTGCCCCTCAGCCCGCCCACCCTCTGCCCCTGCCAGGAGGGAAGCCGCGTTGCTCGTCGCCGTTGTCCGTTCCCCTCCTGGGAGGGGTGCGGGGGTGGCTGGGGCGCTATGCACATGCTTGTTTGGGG
>JACQWK010000739.1 GCA_016209525.1 Verrucomicrobiota bacterium | reverse complement strand
TACCGAGGAGTGCGTGGGATGGACGACAGCCGTGGGTTTGTAGTCCCGGCTTTAGCCGGTCTGCGCCGCTTAAAGGCGGCACTGCAAACATTCTCCGTGTAGTCCATCTTGCGCTCCGATCCGTAACTCTAAACAGGTCTCGAGACAGGAGAATCAGAGAATCCCGAAGGGATTCCGCCCTCCAGCCCAGGGTTGGCGCGACGCGCCTACCCTGGGTAGCAGGTCATACAAATCTTTCAACCCTGTTTTCGGCCGAACAGACACCCGTCACGGCTTCCTTGCCTTCTTTGTCGCCCCGCCGCCCAGTTCAGGAATCCGTTTCGGATCCATTTCGCGCAAATCTTCCTCACTAGGTCCGCCGCCGAATTGCTTCCAAAAAAGTTCCTTGAAAGGATTGAGCTTCGGTCCGATGGCTTTTTCGTTCACCAGCATGAGTTGAACGGAGTCCCACCAGCGATCGTAGGCCGATGACAGTTCCTTCACAACGTCGGCATGCCCGGCCGCCGCGTCTCTGGTTTCGCCGTAGTCCGTTTTCACATCGAAGAGTTGCCAATTGGGTTGCGCGCCGCCTGTGTCAGACACAAGGTGCCAGCGCGGTGTTCGCACACTGCACATTCTGAACTTGAACTCGTTCGGGTTGGCATCCTTCGGCCAGCGGCCTTGGTGCGTGAACAAGAATCGATCGGGCCACGGGGCGTCTGAGTTTTCCAGCAGAGGAACCAAGCTGCGGCCTTCGATCTGGACTTTCAAATCTTCACCCAATTTCGCCCCGGCGATTTCCGCTATCGTCGGAAAGAAATCGATGTGGGCCGCCAGCGCGTTCACGTCACGGGGGGTAAGGGTGCCCGGCCAGCGCCAGAAGGAGGCGGCGCGCGTGCCGCCGAGCCAAGCTGTGTTCTTAGCTCCGCGCATGCCCGCGTTGAAGACCCTCACGCCGCCGGTGCCGCCGTTGTCATTCATGAAGACGACGAGCGTGCCGCGTTCGATTCCCCAGTCCCTCAATTTGTCGAGCAGACGGCCTACGTTATCGTCGATGTTGGCAATCATTCCGAAAAACTTGGCCACATTGGCCGCGCCGACCTTTCCCGCATACCGGGCTTCATCCTCAGGGCGGACCTGAAGGGGGGCATGGGGCGCGTTGAGAGTAATCTGGGCATAGAAGGGCTGGCCACCTTTCACCTTCTCCATCCATTGCACCGCTTGCCCGAAAAACACGTCCGTGCAGTAGCCCTGAGTGTTCACAAATTTCCCGTTGTGCAGGATCGCAGGATTGAAGTAGGTGTTGCCCGGCGCGTCGCCACACGAGCCCGGATAGGTCTGTCCGATGCCCCCTGCGCCATGGATGAACATCTCGTCGAATCCGCGCTTGTCGGGCCAATGGTCGGGTTCGTCGCCGAGATGCCATTTGCCGAAGATGCCGGTGGTGTAGCCGGCGCGCTTGAGAACTTGGGCGATGGTCGTGGCTTTCAGCGTGAGCCGCTCGCGTTCCAGGATGGTGTGGGTGACCCCGTTCTTGAATTCATGCCGGCCTGTCAGCAACGCGCTGCGCGTGGGCGAACAGGTCGGACTGACATGAAAATCCGTGAAGCGAACGCCCTCGTTGTGCAGCCGATCCAGGTTCGGCGTCTTGAGAATCGGATTTCCATGGCACGACAAGTCTCCGTAGCCCTGGTCGTCGGTCAGGATGAAAACGATGTTGGGCTTCTTGCCGCTGGTGGGCGCAGAAGCCGCAAAGTTGCAACAGCTCATGACCATGCTGCAAACGAGGAGAAAGCACCAAGGCGAGGAGATTGTTGTGGCCACGGCGGACCAACCTGGGAGCGCAGACTTATTCCATCCATGGGGCCGCACAGGCAGAGCGCCTGTCGCCGACCCGGCACGAGGCAAGGTGAACAATGATTTCGATTGCGCCTGGGGACCATGAACCTGCGGTGATGGGCCAATCGCCAATAGCCGACAGCCACTGAAAAGTCGCAAATCGTAAATCATAAATCATAAATCCGGCCTGGTTCACGTGAATGATACCATGGACACAGTGGAACGCGTCCTTAAGGGATCTTAGTGTCATCGTGCTCCGGCTCCTTTGCCGGTTGCCCGATCGGCGGCATCAATGGGCGTTGGCATCGGCGCGTGAATCTCCTTGCGCCAAGCCGCCAGCCGGGCGTGAAGTTCCTTGGCCTTGGCCGGCATCGCCGCTGCGAGATTGTTCTTCTCACCGATATCGTCGCGAAGGTTGTAGAGCTCCAAACGGCCATCCTCGAAAAATTCCTGCAACTTCCAATCGCCGGCGCGCACGGCCCCTGCCGGTGTGGTGCGCCACGAGGCCTCACCCGCGCCCAGGTATCCAGGAAAGTGCCAGTAAATGGCGTCGCGTTTCAGCGCTGCCTTGCCTCCGCTGGTGAGCAACGAAACGTAGCTGTCGCCGTCGAGCGGGTAACCGGCCGTCGGTTTTCCGCCGCTCAATTCCAGCAACGTCGGATAAAGGTCCACGCTGTTGATGGGCGTGTCAGAGATCGAGCCTGCTGCGATGCATCCCGGCCAGCGGAAGACATACGGGACGCGAACCCCGCCCTCGTACAGGCTGCCCTTGCCGCTGCGCAACGGAGCATTGTCCGTGATTCCGCCCGCCCGCTTGAGTCCTTCGCGGGCGTAACCGCCGACCCCGCCATTGTCACTTGTGAAGATCACCAGAGTATTGTCGGCCAGCTTCAATTCTTCGAGCAGCGCGGTGATGCGCCCGACGCTTTCATCCACGCTATAGATCATAGCCGCGTAAGTCGGATTCTGATGGCCGCCCACGCCTGCCTTCGGCTTGAACTTCTCGATCAAGTCCGGCTTCGCGTGATGCGGCGAATGCACGGCGAAATGGTGCAGGCAGAGAAAGAACGGCTTGGCTTTGTGGCGCCGGATGAAATCGGCGGCTCGCTCGGTAAGAAAATCAGCGAGGTAAATCCCCTTCGGATAATCCACCGGCGGCTGAGTCTTGAAGTCGAAGTGCTGGCCCATGGAGACGATGGCTTCGTCGAAGCCGCGCTGGGCCGGATGATACTTGCCTTGCTGGCCGAGATGCCACTTGCCGAACAGGCCGGTGACATAGCCGGCGTTCTTGAGCGCTTGCGCGAGCGTGATCTTTTCCAGCGGCAGTTGCTCGACGTTGTCCACCGGACGGAGCGGGCGGCTCCGCCAATTGAAGCGCTCGATGCTGCCGACGGTATAGACGCCGGTGCGCGGGCCGTACTGGCCGCTCATGAGCGCGGCGCGCGTGGGCTGGCAATTCGGGCCGCAAGTGTAGCCGCTGGTGAATTTCATTCCCTGCGCGGCCAGGCGGTCAATGTTCGGCGTCTCGTAATACTTGCTGCCGTAGCAGGCGACATCGGTGTACCCGAGGTCGTCGGCCAAAATGAAAATGATGTTCGGCTTCGGCTCCGCGGCGAGGAGCGTAGTTGCGAAGATCAACGAAAGCGCAAGCAAACACCGGGGAGCGAGGAGAATCGCTTTCATGGTTTCAGCCATGTTGCCGCCAAAGGCCGGCAAGAGCGAACAAAAAATCACGCCGCGAGCCCTGCTTGAGTGCATCTCCGAGCTTGTAAACGTGCAGTCGCAAATTGGGACTGCAGGTCTAGGCAAAGCGGAAATTCTCTGTGAGCTTCCAAACTTGTTTCAAATCGAGGGAGATTTTTTGAGGATGTAGCAGCGGTTAAAGTTCGTGCGGCATTCGAACAAGTGGATCTGAATACCGGACTGCTCACTCTACTAAAAGAGCGAGAGAGAGACTATGTTGACTTCTCAGCGACGGACCAGCCCGCAAACGACCCCTTCTATCAAGTGTTCACCCGGGATCGCGTCATCGAAAACCTCCCAGTTTGGCAAGGTGGCCAGTTCTTAGGCTTCGTGGCTCTTGCTTCCGTTCAACCTCTAATCGAGCAAGGTCAAATGCGTCTCATTAAGGCTGCTGTCCGACTGTTAGTCAGCCTCGCGCAAATGGGAGACGCTCACCACAGTGAGAATGCGGGGGCTAATGGAGGGAGAACAGACCGTTTTTTTGCAGGTTGAGTGATGGAAAGGAGTTTGGTCCCTC
>JACQWK010000707.1 GCA_016209525.1 Verrucomicrobiota bacterium | reverse complement strand
ACCCTCACCCTGACCCTCTCCCTCAAGGGAGAGGGAACCGTCGTGCACTCGGCAAGATTTCGACCCTGGACTCAGCCTATCTTGGAGGCGCGGATTCGAAATCAGCTTTGGAATACTTGCCCGCGCCTTTGATCTCGTCCTGGGCCAGCAAAAACTCGCGGCGCTTTTTCAGATGCTCGCGAAAGGCGGCCAGATTCTGCTCGAAGGATTCCAGCGCACGAACGGGATCGTCCTTCGCCGACTCGGCGCGCAGTTTGATTTCAGGCCTCAGACGCTCGCCAATCGCATCGATGATCGGAAGGAAGACTTCTTCCGTGTAAATCGTCTCAAGGATTTCTTTGGTCCGGGCGAGAAAGATTTTCCGGAACTGCGGATTGGCCAGAAGCGGGCCGGAGAACCATCCCGGCGCCCGCCACCACATGGCGCCGCCTCCGCCGAAACCGAAGCCGAAACCGCGGCCGCGTCCAGACGATTCCCGCTGGCCCGGCGGACGATCGCCTTCCATCCCAAACGTGATCGGCATGTCGTAGAATACCGATCCGAAGCCCATCGTGATGCCCCAGGTCTGGTCCTCGTCCCATGGAAACATCGTCCACTTGCCGTTTTTGCCGAGGTCATGGTAGGTGAAGTAATTGTTGAAGAATCCATCCCAGTTCGAGAGGGCCATGCTGACGGCGAAGTAGTTCACCACTTGTTCGACGTCAAAATGCTTCTTGATCAGTTCCCATTCCTCGTCGCCGTTGGTTTTCTCGAGTTGGTCGATCAGCGCGACGACATCGTCGTGGCCGCCGTGGAGGTTGGTTTTCTTTTCATGCTGGCCCACCACGCCGCGCTCGTACCAGAGGATTTTGTAAAGGTTGCCATCGTCGGGAAGCTTGTTCCGCCGCAGGAAGGCGCGGTTCACTTGTTCGTTCAACAGGTAATAACCGGCAAGCTGACCGTTCTGCCAAAGCCGGAGGTGGAAACTGAGCGGGGCGGCGACGCCGGCCCGGCGATAGGTATCAAATGCCAGCGGCTCGGCCAGCACCGCGCGATCATTCTCGAAAATCAGGTTGATGGTGGTCATTTGATTAAGCGGCCGGTCCTTGTAGAAATGAACCTTCTGCCCGCCGCGGCGCGGCACGACTTGAACAAAATCGAACAGTTCCAGCTTTCCTGTCTCCGGATCAAGATAGACGAACGCAGAGCGGTGCGAAGCCGTGCCAACGTTGCCGCCTCTGAATCCGAACGGGCCGCCGCGGCCAAATCCTCCGAACCTGGGCGGTTCAAATCCGCCGCGCCCTCCGAAACCTCCTGGCCCGCGTCCACCCGGACCGCCGGGGCCGCCGGGGCCGCCGAATTGCGGTTGCGGCAGCGCCGTGTTGAGGCCCTCGATAACCTTCGCTTCGTCGAGAAAGCCGGTCTTGTCGTTGTCCCAATTCCCGAACCAGCCTTCGAAGGTCGCCTTCAATTCCTCGCGAGTGAGCGAGCCGTCTTTGTTCGTGTCGGTCGCCGCGAAGAGACCGGGCCCGAAAAACAGCGCAGGGCCGAAACCGCCGCGTCCGCCGCCGGCTCGCTGGTCCGCGCCTTGCGGTTGGTCTCCGGGCGGACCGAATCCTTGCGGCGGGGGAAGAACGGCGCTCAGTTTTTCCACGAATTGTTCCTGGCTCAACTTACCGGTGCGGTCCGGGTCCAGCTTGTCAAACCAGGCGGCGGCCAGAGCCGTCAATTCGTCTTGGGTGAGTTTCCGGTCTTCATTCTTGTCCGCCTGCGCCATCATCTGCGGCCCCACCATCATACCAGGTCCGAAACCGATCCGGACAGGCCCCCCGCCGCGTGCTCCCCCGAAACCTCCGGGTCCTCCGGGGCCGCGTCCATCCTGACCACCCGGCCCGCCGCGACGGCCTCCGCCAAACATGAACCGGTCGAATCCGCCTCGCCCTGGGGCTCCGGCGAGTTGCGACGCGCTTTTGAACTCCGCTTCGGTCGTGTTGATGATCCAGCCGAATGGAACCTTCGCCGGTTCCATCGGAGCGCGCACATAGCTTGAGAGCGCCGGACGCGGCTCCGTTTCCGCCGGGAAATATCTTCGCGCGCCCTTCGCGTCCGCGGCTTGGACGCGGAAGCGAATCAATTGGCCGGCGGGTTGGCCTGGAATCGCTGCCGTGTAGCGCGTCTCAGAAATCTTCTTCATGGGCAAAGCGGACTCCGGCTTTTCAAAACCGGGCCCGGCGAGACGATAGAGCAAATTAATCTCTCCGAGGCCATCGGCGTCGTACACGTCGGCTTCGACAGTGATCGGCTGGTTGGGAGAAGGAATCTCCGGCGTGAACTTCACGTTTGAGATCGCTGGCGGAAGGTTGGCGGAAAAACCGGCGTTTGCTTTGCCGGGTGTGCCCGCGGGCCGGATGCGGTCCTCCGACAACGGAGACGAAACCCAGTTGGAAGGTGCTTCGCCGTTTTCGTCCGGACAGATTCGTTCCAACGAGCCAGAGAAGCCGTCGGGTCCCATGGGCCACGGAGGGCTGTCCTGGTATTTGACCTTATCCACGACTTTGCCTTGGGCATCGGAGAGTTCGATCTGCTCGCCTTTGTTGCTCAAGGCTTGGTTGAAAACGCCGGCCGCAGGTGCGCCATAGATTTCCTTGAACCGGGCGAGATTCCGGCAAACGACAAGAAACCCTTTCGGTTCAAGGCGCGCGCCGGGTACAAATCTGAACTTGATCCCTTTCGTGAATGCCCACCCGCTGAGATCGACGGGCTGGTCGCCCGAGTTATGCAATTCGATATACTCGAGGTCTTCAAGGTCATCGGGAGCGTTGTAGAAAATCTCATTGATCACGACCCCGCCGCTCGCCGTGGCCGGCAGCAGCGCGGCGAGCAGAAGGAACAGCCAGGCCGTGAGCGAAAGGAGCTGTCTGAGCCGCGCGTATCGCGCCGGAATCGGGGAGCACACGCGCCCTTGCGTCTCCTGACTGACCCCACGCCGGTCGGAATTGTGCGGCAATTCAGTCATTACAGAGGAGACCGTGGGATAGACTACACGCGGAAGGTTTGTAGTCCCGTCTTTAGGCGGCCCGAACCGGCTAAAGCCGGGACTACAAACGCCGACCTGTCGTTCATCCAACGGTCTCGTCAATAGGTGGATTCGTCCTCTGGCTTCTGCGCACGCGTATCGGAGGCTTTCTGACCGAAAGCGACACGGTCCAAGGAGAAACGGCCCGGCCCCGCCAACAAGAGCAGAACGGCGACGCAGAAATAGACGCAGGCCAGTTCGTAGGAGCCACTGCCGGGGCCCTTGGCCACGAACGGATCCTTGAGCACAAAGGCGTGCAGCGAGGCCGCCATCGTCATTGTGCAAGCCAGACCAAAGGAAGCCAGCGGCGTCAGCAGGCCCAGCATCCAAGCCAGTCCGCCTCCGAATTCCGAGATGGCGGCCAGCATTTGCAGGAAGCCGGGAATTTTCGCATCCGGCCCCATCCAGCCGAACGGATTTTGGATTTTGCCGTAGCCATGGAACATGAACGCGAGACCCGCCACGAGCCTCAGGACAAGCAGGCCGGCGGAAACGCGAGGGGACAAGGGGAGAGGTTTGAAGAGGCAAATCATATAGGCGCTTTGGTTCCCGAAGCGTATCACCTTCGCGGTTGTGAGTTCAACCTGTTCGTCGCTCCTCCCGGCAATTCTCATTATGACCCGTATGTAGTCCCGGCTTTAGCCGGCCAGCGCGAGAAAACCGGCTAAAGCCGGGACTACAAGCGGGTCGCGGGTCGTGCCTGTCATCAAAATGAGAATTGCCGGGAGTGTTGTCGGAAGTGTTTGACGCCTTTTCGCGCATGCATAGAATCTCTTTGCAATGAGCCAGACGCCCAGTCAATGGAGCCGGACGCCGCCGCTTTGTTTGGAACTTTGCCCGACTCCATGAATTCCCAACCCGCCCTCTCGCATCGAATGGCCCGCGCGGAGAACATCACCGTCCACGTTCCCACCGTGTTGCGCGGCTCCTGCGGCGGCGCCTCGGAACTCGCTCTGTCGGCGGCGACGGTTCGCGGCGTTCTTGAGGAACTCGAACGGCGCTATCCGGTCCTCCACCGCAGCGTCTGCGATGAGACCGGAGCGGTGCGCCGCCACGTGAACCTGTTCGTAAACAATAATCACATGCGAGACCGCAACGGGCTCGACACACCGCTCACCCCGGGTGATGCGGTGACGATACTGGCTGCGGTCTCAGGAGGATAAATGAATTATGGCTGATCGAATCTTGCTCTGCATTGGCACCAAGAAAGGACTGTTCGTGGCCGAGTCTCCCAAAGCGAGGCGCCGCTTCACGCTGCGTGGCCCGTTCGGCGCCGGCGTCGCAGTTTATTCCGCGCTGATCGATACGCGCGGCACTCCGCGAATCTACGCTTCGAGCTGCAACGCTTTTTTCGGCATGAAGGTCCTCCGTTCGACCGATCTCGGCAAAAAGTTTAAAGAAACGAAATCGGCTCCCGCCTTCCCGAAAGAAGACGGACGCGCGCTTGCCAATATTTGGTCGATCGAACCGGGAGCCGACCGAAAAGATCTTTGGTGCGGCGTGGAGCCGGCCGCGCTGTTCCGGAGCGGCGACGGCGGTGATTCCTGGGAGATGGTCCCGGGCATCAGCAACCACGAGCACGCCCGCAAGTGGCAGCCTGGCAACGGTGGCCTCTGCATGCACACGATCCCGACACGGTTTACGTGATGCCGCTGGAGCCGATGACGCGCACCTCTCCGGGCGGCGCGCCTGCCGTTTGGCGCAGCGACAACGGCGGCAGTTCATGGCAAAAGCTCGCGCAGGGGCTCCCAAAGAAAGAAAGTTTCTTTACTGTGCAACGCGATGCAATGGACATCGACGAACTGCCATCTCCGGCGCTCTACTTTGGAACAACCACCGGACAACTCTGGATCGGCCGCGAAAGCGGCGAGCGCTGGGAATGCCTGTTCGACTCCCTCCCGCCGATCCATTGCGTGAAAGCTTCGGTGGTGTGAGCGCCTTTTTCTGAGTGCCGTAATCCTGAAAACGGCAGTGGAACCACGAATGGACACCAATGGACGCGGATTCGGAGGAGATCCTGGAGATCCGTAAGCTCCGCCTAACGACCGTCCAATTTCCCAGTGGTGGCCGAATGGATCGACGATCCGCCCGAGACGCCAGCCGTAGTCGTCAGCCACCGGCGCTACCTGTTTTGCGCCTGCCGCGACGGCTCGCGCGCACACCGCAGCAGGGTCTTCCACAATCAGCAGCATTCGAACCGAGCATCCACCGAGCGATTCGGGACTGAAATTGAGGTGGGGCGGAGATTCTTCTGCAACCCAGAACTCGGCGCCGGAGACCGACAGTCGAGCAATGCCTCCGCCGTCCACACGGTACAGCTCGGTCGCACCAAATGCGGCCTTGTAGAAATCGATTGCTTGCGCCCAGTTTCTTACGGACAGCGTCGCGGTAACGCTCGTTCTGAAGCCGTCGTCTGACTTTTCGAGTCCCGGAAGCGCCGTTCGTTCGGGTGTTTTCGGTTCCATTGCGTTTTCTTTGAGTCATGGGCAATTGTCGTGGTCCATTAGTGGCGCATTCCATTTGGGTTTACTTCTGGGCAAATGCGTAGAGATGCTTCTCTGTCCTGATGTATAGGACATCGTCGGCCATCGCCGGGGTGGCCGCGGTCCGCTCGCCGAGTTTTGGGTTCTTGGCCACGACTTCCGGCTTGTCCATTCCCGCCTTCAGGACCGTCACGGTGCCGTCGGTGAGGGAGGTAAAATAGATATGCCCGTTGGCGGCGACCGGTGAGGAATAGTAACTGCCCGGTGCCGCGACTCGTTCCTGATACACCTCCGCGCCGGTCTTCGCGTCGTACGCTGTCACAATTCCGCCGTCCCGAACCACCAGTAATGCAATGAGTACTTTCATAACGTCACGTCATCGGTTTGCTTATCGAGTTTCGCGTCGCTAAACCGTCAAAATTCAGCGGAGAACCACGAATGGACGCGAATGGACTCGAATCTGCACGTGGGGAGGCGGCTTGGGCCGACCACATGCGCGTCACCGTTGGGTAAGTGACGGCCACGAGCCGATAGCCCCACGCAAAGCCTGATTTCATTCCTGTTTATTCGTGTCTATTCGTGGTTGAACTGAATACCTAAGCTACCCGCCGGCAATCGCTCCCACGATTAAGAAAGGTTCCGCGCCGGATGCGACCGCGTCGGGCAACGGCGCGTCCGGCGGTTCAAGGGACCAATCTTCCTCGCAAGCAAAGAATCGCAGCATGGGCCGGCGCAATTGCGTAACATGGTCACGAATTGTGCCGCGCAGCATGGGATAGCAGCCCTCGAGGGCCTCGAGGATTGAACGTTGCGTGACGGGAGGCGCAACCTCGAGGGTGACCTCGCCGTTCACGCCCGCAAGCGTTCGCAGATGATAGGGGAGCACGACGCGGATCTTCATTCCTGCCTCTCAATGGGAGTGAGCGGACTCCTCAAGCTCTTCGGTGGGCTTGGCCCCGTGAGCGACAAGGTATCTCTCGATCTCCTTTTTCCCCGCATGGATCGCCCAGCCGAGCGGCGTGCTCTCATAGATTGTGTCTTTGCTGTCCAATCTTGCTCCGCGTTCGACCAGCAATCGGACAACTGCCTCATGGCCGGCTAAGGCTGCCTGGTGCATCGGCGTCGAGTGGGAATGGTTTCCGTCGGGGTTGTAGCGGTTTGGGTCTTCGCCCGCGTCGAGGAGCAGCCGCACGAGTTCCGTGTGCCCATGTTGCGCGGCCAGCGCGAGCGCGCGATGCCGACTCTCAGAATCCGCCGTGGCAAGCCATCGCGCGGCATCGGCAAGCCGCCCCAACCCTGCCGCGGCGGCGATGTTTTCGACTTGCGCACCGCGTTTGACCAGCGCTTCGGCGGCGCCAAGATAACCGAACGCCAGAGCCGTCATCAGCGGCGATGCCCACTTGGCCGAGCCATGCGCTTCGAGGGCGGCGCCGAAATCCAGCAAAGTTTCGACCAGCGCGACCTGCACGCCGGCGTCGGCGGGAGGACAGCTCGAGACCAGCATGCTCATCGTCGCGTAATGTCCGCCATACATGTCGGCCAACGCATCGACTTCAGCGCCGGCTTTGAGCAAAGTTTTCGCAACGTCAACGGCGTTCTTTGGAGTCTTTTGGCGGTAACCCTCGACGCCGTTGGCGGCGATGTAATGAAGAAGGGTGGCGCGATGCACGGGCGGGTCAAAGTGCGTCACGCGTGTCGAGCGCGCCCGAACGAGTTCCGGGTTTTCGTTGAGCAACGATTCCAGGCCGGTCAAATCCCCGGTAATGACGGCTTCCACGGCCGATTCGAATTGGAAGACTGGACGGTCGCGCGTCACGGCTTCGACGAATTTCGCAAGCGCCAGCCAATTCTGAAAACTGTACCAGCGGGCGAGGGCGAATTGGGCGTCGGCAAGCTCCAGCCTGGAATTCCGAATTTCGGAGTTCGACAAACGCTTGGGCAGCCAAGGAATTTTGGAGTCCAAAAAACGGGGGTGGTGCTCGTGAATGACGCGGATCGCCTCTGAATCGCCCGATTTGAACGCTTCGAGCAGTTCTTCAGCCTGTTTCAGATAAGGCTGGAGCGTCGAGCGCAACGGTAGTGGCTTGAGATCCATTCCGATCATGACAACGTCTGAACCTCGACGGAGAGCACGGCCGGCAGGTCGCGGACAATCGGTTTCCAACTGTCGCCGCTGTCGGCCGACGCGTACACTTGCCCGCCGGTCGTACCGAAATAGACGCCGCACGGATCGAGCGAATCGACGGCCATCGCGTCGCGGAGCACATTGACGTAGCAGTCGCTCTGCGGCAGACCTTTCGTGAGCGCTTCCCACTCATTTCCGCCGGTGCGGCTGCGATAGATCCGCAGCTTGCCCTCGGGTGGATAATGTTCCGAGTCGCTCTTGATCGGGACGACGTAGATCGTTTCCGGCTCGTGCGCGTGTACTTCGATCGGGAAGCCGAAATCGGTTGGCAAGTTGCCGCTGACTTCACGCCACGAATCGCCGGCATCGTCGCTGCGCATGACGTCCCAGTGCAACTGCATGAACAACACCTTCGGGCGCGATGGGTGCAGCGCGATGCGGTGAACGCAGAAGCCGA
Source organism: Verrucomicrobiota bacterium (assembly GCA_016209525.1). GTDB lineage: Bacteria > Verrucomicrobiota > Verrucomicrobiia > Limisphaerales > SIBE01 > VHCZ01. The sequence continues at coordinate 10,490 of JACQWK010000707.1, read as the reverse complement.
CCTCGGCCTTCGGGTCGGGGAGGTATTGAGACTTCAAGCCGCGATTGATCGGTTTCCACGTCTCGCCGCCGTCGTCGGTCCGGAACGCGCCTGCGGCCGAGATGGCGGTGAAGATTCGCTGGAGATTGCCGGGGTCCAGCAGAATCGTGTGCAGGCCCATGCCGCCGGCTCCGGGCGACCATTTGGATCCGGAGCCGTGGCCGCGCAGGCCGGGAAGCTCCTGCCAAGTTTTGCCGCCGTCGGTCGTGCGGAACAGGGCGGCATCCTCCACCCCAGCATAAACGGTATCAGGATCCTTCAGCGACGGCTCGAGATGCCAAACTCGCTTGAATTCCCAGGGGTGCTGCGTGCCGTCGTACCACTGATGAGTTGTGAGCGGTTTGCCGGTTTCGGGAGACGTGTCATAAACGAACTTGTTGCTCTCACCTTTGGGAAAGCCCTCCGGCGTGGTGGTGGGTTCACCAGGCGGTGTGCCGGGTTGATGCCACGTTTTGCCGGCATCATCCGAGCGCTGGATGATCTGCCCGAACCAGCCGCTGGTCTGTGACACATACAGCCGCTTTGGATCAATCGGCGAGCCCTTGAAGTGGTAGATTTCCCAGCCGCCAAAGTGGGGTCCGTTGACACTCCATTCCTTGCGTTTGCCATCGGCGGCGAGGATGAACGCGCCCTTGCGTGTTCCGACCAAAACTCGTACTCCGCTCATTTGTTTTCCTTGCTGTTTACCGTAATTCCGTTGAGTTTCGTTGTTACGACGAAGGAAGCAATAGGCTCAGGACATCCTTCTGCAATCATTCCGGCTTGCTCGTCGCCGCTGTTTCGACGATCGATTTGATGCTGGCCAGGCCTTTTTCGAATTGGCCGCCGACCATTTTGTCGATGCTGATGAACAGGCACATCGCTTTGGAGATGAAATTGTTTTCGCCAAACATGAGCCACGTCACAACCGTTTGGCTGCCTTCCGGTTTGAAGGTGAACTCGACTGTGCTGGTGTCTTTGAAAGGCTTGATGAAATCGAGCCGAATCCGAATCAGCTCACGCGGACGGCTTTCGAGGATAGTCATGCTGCCTTTACCGACTTCGTGGTTGCCAGACCATTTGAAGATGGCGCCGGTCCCGGAGGCTGGGCCCTCGAAGGAGTTTTTGGCCGCCGGATCGAGCTTCGCCCAGGGTGACCATGCCTCCCATTTGTGGAAGTCATTCACTTGCGAAAACACCTCCGCTGGAGCAGCCGCGATTGTGGCCGCCCGTTCGACGCGGAATGCGGCCGGCTGCAAGGCGACGACCACGACGAACGCGGCGACTATGACGACGAAGGCGAGGAGGAGTTTCTTCAGGAAGGATTTCATGTTTTGGACAGTGTTTCTGGCGTCTGGCACTTCCATCCCTACTTGGAACTAAAGGAGCTGGCAAGAAATCTTCGGCAGCAGTCCTCATCTTGGTCACAGGCGCGAACCACGACCCGCGCACGTAGTCCCGGCTTTAGCCGGTCTTCTCGCGCTGGCCGGGACTAGATGCGGGCCAAAATGAGAATTGCTGAATCTTCGGTGTGATTTTGCCCGCTTTCACCGACGACCTCTTGGCAATCTCGGACGGCTTGCTTCCAGGGAATTCGATTTGAGATTTCCAATTTGAGTTTTGAAATCTTTGGGGCTATCGCGGGCTTCTCGCCGCGGGATTTTGCCAGACCCAATTCGGCGTCGGCTGGTAATCAGCGCCAAACTTGGCCAGATGGCGGGTGAAATCCGTCAGCGCGGCGTGGCCATCCACGAAGAGCAGACACGGCGCGCACTTTTGCGGCAACGCGGGCTGATGAATCCAGGCGGGCCCGCGCGACAGGTGCCATTGATAGTAGGCGCCGTTGAGCCGGCGCGCGGGCGGTTCGTAGAAGAAAATGTGCAGCGTGGGCTGTTGGATGAACGTTTCCTTTTTACCCTCGAACGCTTCCGCGCTCTCGGTGTTGGCAGACGCTTGGTTGGCGTTCAGCGGCGGCCCGTTGTAGAAATAACTGTACCCTAGACCGTCATACACGTTCTTTTCCAAGTCGTGGCTCGTATGGCCAACTCCGCGATCATCCGGGCATCGGAAAAGTTCGCGTGCATTGAGGTAGAGGTTGAGGAGCCGATCCTTGGCCATCGGCAATCCCGAAGCAAAACCTCGGGTGGCATCTTTTCCGCCGACCGCCATCCGCGCCGGGAAAAGTTCGATCAATCGCGTATCCGGCGTGAAGGTGGCTTTCGGAAACCGCGCCTCGTGGTCGTCCAAGTACAGTTTCGCGCCGATCCCGACCTGATGCAGGTTGTTCAAGCAGACGGTCACCCTGGCTCGCGCTTTGGCGCGCGAAAGCGCGGGCAACAAAAGACTCGCGAGGACAGCAATGATCGCGATGACGACGAGAAGCTCGATCAAGGTGAAGGCCGCCGGTCTCCTGCGCCAAAACTGAATCGGATGGCGAGCCATCCTCCGGTTCATCGCGGAATCGTCGGGAGTCATCTCGATGTGCATCTTTGGCCCTCGGTTTGTTCTGGTTGGACGCGCCAATGGAACCTATTCATACGATTCCCAGCACAATTTGCCAACTGCGAAAGACAGGAGCAAGGACTCAGTCTAGCCGGGTGTAGCGCGGATTTTCAATCTATCAGTGTCGCCTGAAATCGTCGCAGCCCGCGCAAATTCGTTGGTGGGGCGAGACTCCTGTCGAGCCCTGACTCCATTGCCAGCAAGGATTCCAGGGCTCGACGGAGTCTCGCCCCACCCAGTTTGGTTGCGGCTCGACCGCGCTGGGCTGTATCGCCGAGTTGCACTCGGACTGGCGCTCGGGACGGTGCGAAGGTCGGGCAAATTCCGACCGTCCGCAGAATGCAATTCTGCGACACGGCAGATAAGAAATCTGCGCTACGAGAGGAAGAATCCTCTTCCGCACGGTGCGCCATTCTCAATGCCGCTGATAGCCGAACCGTTCCTCGAACATCGGTGCGATCAGGTTATCGACCGGCACATGGTCGTCGGTGAGTACCCTTGTTTTGCCGCGGCGTTTGGCCAAATACTGGTTGGCGCGCTCGGCTGGCACCACGCGCGACACCGCTTCGCAGCCTTCGGCCTTTCGCGTCTTGAGGCATTCGCGGAAATGTTGCATATCGATCGGTTGCGGGCTGGCGACGAGCAGGCAACTGATCGTTCCGATTTGCTCCAGATCAAGGTCGTTGTCGTCCTCGATCTGCGTGTAGTCTGGGATGATGACGTACACGTTTCTTTCACCAAACACCGAGCGCAACGTCGAGAAATAAGCCGGGAAGAATTGTCCGGCTTGGATGTTGTCGATGACAAGGACGACAAAGAGGCCGTCCGGAGCCAGAATGTTTTTCACGAGCGCATCGAATTCGCGCGTGGTCAGATGATACGGGATGGAGAGATCGTTGAAGGCGTCCCCAAATACGAAGTCGTATTGCGTCTTGCAGTTCCGCACGAACCATCGTCCATCTTGATTGATCGAATGGATGCGCCGGTTCTGGACGTCCAGGTACCGCTCGGCCGCCTTTGTCACCCAAGGATCGATTTCAACAACATCAATGCTCGCGCGCCGGTAGGCTTCATCCATGTACCGCGGCAAGGTGTAGCCGCCCCCACCGATGAACAGCAAACGACGCTCTTGATCCTCCGTAGTCCTCCAGGCGACCAACTCTTGGCAAACTTTCAGGTAGCCGTAGTGCATGTAGTACGGATTCTCCATGTCCGTGTAAGAGTGGGTTAAATGGTCCAAAATGAGGGATCGCAGGGGGATCTGCTCGTCCTCCGTGCCTCGGCGAGGGTGTTCCGAATCATGCAACATGAGGGTGTAGTAGTCGCTCTCCTTGTAGAAAAAACAGTCCTGGTCGAGGATCAGTGGCCGCGCCACCGCGTCTCTGCGAAGCCAGAGAAGCGTCAAGCTCGCCGCGAGCAGCATCGGGCACATGAACACCACGGCCTGTCGTTTCCCGCTCTGGCGTTGCGAGAACAGTCCACCGAAGACAGGCGCGCTGAGCGCCAGAATGAAGCCTACCGAATACAGAATCGTTCGAGTTCCCATCGCTTCGATCAGAAAGAAACCCGTCGAAAACGTGCCCAGGATGGATCCCAGCGTTGAGAAGGCGGAAATCTTGCCGACGATATGGCCGGTTTTCTCCAGATTCTTCACGGCCAGCTTGATCACGACAGGAGAGATCATCCCCAAGAGGAGGGACGGAACGAAAAACACGATGGTGGTCAAAGCTAGGATGCGGACCATGAGTGTGGTCACGCCGTCCAGGAAGTCCGAATTGCCCACCAGATCGGTTAACGGCGCAATTGTAAACCCCGCCGCGCCCGCCGAAAGTAGCAGCCATCCCAGCGTGCTCTGGTGTGGATAGCGGTCCGCCAGGAGTCCGCCCAGATAAGCGCCGATGCTGATCCCGGCGAGAACGACACCGATGATGCTGGTCCAAGAATAGAGCGAAACGCCAATGTAGGGCGCCATGATGCGGCCTGCGACCAACTCGATCACGAGGATGCAAAAGCTGGCGGTAAAGGCGACAACGCTGGCCATGACGGTTTCGTTTTTCATGCGTTAAGGCGCCGCAGTACTGGCGCTGGAACAGCCCCTTGGCAAGCTATTTCCCAAAGAGGGAGCGCACGCGCCCTCGCGGGGTAACTGTTTGCCGCACTTTGCCTTCCTCGTGGCGCAGACTTGGAGTCTATCGGTATCGTCCGGAATCGTCGCAAGCCGCAACGATTTTTCCGGCGCGCGGCCTTCCAGGCCGCAGTGGCTCCACACGGAAGGCGAGGCTCGGAGATGTTCGGGCGCCTCGGACTTTCGGAGCCGCTGCGGCCTGGAAGGCCGCGCGCCGTTTTGGTTGTGGCTTCGCCGCGCTTTGCTGTATCGCCGATTTGCAGTCGCGGGGCGTCAATAGTTTCAGCACGCCGGAACGTCCGCAGCGCCGCAGAATGCAATTCGGCGATACGGCAGATCAAAAATCTGCGCTACGCTAAGCAGTTACACTCGCCGAGGATACTGGCGCGATCGGGAGAGCAACCGTTGAGGAGGTGAATGAAGCCACCCCATCCGACCGGCGAGGCTCCGGTCGGAACACGCGGGGGCGCGTGTGCGGCCCAATTCCGGCTTCATCCGGTACGCTTACGCCTTGACCGGCTCGCCGCTTGGTTCCGGCCTGAACCGCAAGCGCGGCATCAGCCGCCTTCGACCGGGCGTCGGGCGGTCGAAAGGCTGCGTGGCCAGAGTTCGCAATTCACGCCGCAGCTTCCTCCTGGCCCAAAGGAAGAAATACAGATCCGTCAGCATCGCGATGCCGAACCAAGCCACCAAGATGAAATTCTCCGAGTCATACTGGCGGTCAAGGTTCAAGAATAGCGTCGTTGTCATCAAGCCGAAGAAGATGAGCCAAGGCAGCACGAGAACGCGCAGGAGCGCGCCGCTGGACGCCCGATGGGACTTCTTTGCCGTCAGCCCCAACCACATGCCCACATAGGCCAGCGTGTAAATGTCGGCGAGGAACGTGACGATTCCAGCCAGGCACAACAACAGCCAATCCTTGGACGTATCCAGAAAGCGGTCGTGCATCCCGCCGAAGAACATGGAAAAATCGGCCAGCAAGATTAACGACACGGCCCAGCCAAACTGTCGCTTCAGGGCCAGAATCTGCCCGCGCAGAATCTCATCGACCGTCAGTGGCGAGGAGAGAAGCAATTCGAGCGCCCCGCTCCGGCGGTCTTCGCCCAGCGGCCGGCAGGAATCCGACGCCACCCAAAACTTGATGAGGGTATGAAGGATGATGGCCGTCGGGATGTAGGCCGCCGGGTCGAGCATCTCATCGCGAAACTTCAAGTAGAGCCAGAGCCAAACGCACCCGCCCAAGCCGAGCACGCCCAACACGTAAGCCGGCTTGAGCCGGTTGCGCCCGGCGAGCCAGAAAAATGGGTTTACTTCGAGCAAGCGCGTGCGGAAGACCTGCCGGACTTCAGCCGTGCCAAATTTCCAGCGCTGCCAGCGTTCCCGCCGTAACTCGCCTTTCTTGCCGATGACTCGGTCTTGCCATGAATACGGCGCCAGAGCGCTCGCCAAGACAAGGAAGGCCCAGCCGAAAACATGCGTGCAGATCGTCGCCGTCCAAAAATGCTGCGGGATCATCCTGAAAGCCTTGTCGAACGCCAGCGCATAGGCGTAACCGGCGCTGGAGAGAAGGAAGGTGGGATCATATTGAAAACCTGCTTTTCGAAAGGCCAGCAGGTAGCCCAAGCACGGCGGCCCTGCCGTGATGATCAGGATCAACAGAAAAGTCCCCGCCATGCTCTTTCGTTCGTGACGGCTGAGGGCCGAGACGAAACATCCGGCGCTGAGCGAGAAAAACAGCGTGTTGCTCAAGACCAACGTCATGCGCCAAAACTCGCTGTGGGTCAGCCCGCCGAGCAGAAGCGGGATAGCCAGCACCGGAAACACCGCCACGAGCCGATAAAATGAGTTCACGGAGGTGGCAACCAATTTCCCCAGCACAACGTCGTAGCCTTTGAGATCGGTCAGAAACAGGAGGCCGAAGGTGCCTTCCCGTTTCTCTTCGCTCAGACAATCGGCCGTCACGCTCACTCCCGCCAGCAGGGCGTAGGCAAAGAGAAGGAATGACAAGGAGCTGAACAGAATTGTCGAAAGGGGCGCGCGCGGGTCCTTTTCGCCCAGCACAAACCAAATCCAAGTGTAGAGCCCGATGCCCAAGAACGCAGCGGTGAACCGCGTCCAGTACGTCGCCCTGCGCCGCGAGGCGACGCGGAGTTCGCGTTCCACAACTGGCAGAAAGGTCATCCGAGTGAAAGCAGTTCGGCCGAAAGAAACGAAAAATCCAAAAAATCCGAAACCTTTGCGTTAATCGGTCCGCTCGACCGACGAGTGAATGGTCCCCGCCTCAGATCTTCCATTCTTTCGGCCCTTTTCGTTTTTTTCGGCCATCCCACTGCCGGATTAAATGTCATGTTACCTCTGCCAGGGCGAATCGACAAAGGTTGCGACGCAGTTTGCGACAAAGTGCTCTCTGTGGGGCAGGCTCTGAACACAGGCGAGGCCCTCATGGTCGGGACGGCAGCGCCGCCAGGCGGCTAAACTGTTGCGGCAAGATGGGGAACAGCATCATGATGAGGAGCACCTGATAACCGAGCGCCATGCCAAACCCGTTTTCAAAACTCACTCGCCTGGCCGACAAAAGCAAATCTGTCTGCGTTAAAAGCATCGGAACGACGCATCCGATCAAATACGTGTTCAGGAGTGCCTTGAAAAATCCCCCCTTGCCCAGCGCGAAATAGAGACCGACCACCGGCAGACTCCAATAGCTCGTCCAAATGAAGGCGCACTGAAACAATGCCACGGTCTCGATCTGGCGGTTTCCAAGCATCGATGCAAATAACAGCCAAGGCAGGGACAGGGTCAATGCGGCCGGAAAAAATTGCTCGCGGACGGCCCGCAATCTTCCGGAAATTATGTCTTCCCGCGGCATTGGGCTGACCAGGATCAGTTCGAAGGCGCCATTTCGCCGTTCCCTTCGGAAACTCGCCGCCGCCGCATAGGCCATAGCCGCGGCAAACAACAACTCCATGCCCAGCAGCGCGGTGGGAGACTGGAAGATGCGCGAAATCAGAGCGGTGTCAAACATCAGAGCCAGACCGCACCAAACCAGCTTCGCCACTCGGTCCCAGGTTGAATAATACTGCAGCCACGTGATCGGATTCTGATCAAGCTTGCGCCGCATGGAAGCCCGAAAAAGGTCTCGCCAAAACAGGGGAGAACAAAACGTGCGGATCCACCAGAGCTGGCGTTTCGACAATGGTTTGTCCTGCCATTCCGAACGGATTCGCCACGCGGCCAAAAGTACGATCAGGATCAGCACGAACGCAGACACCGCCAAGAGCTGACCGGTCCGCGTGGCCGTCCCCCAGGCGAACGGGGTGCCCGCGGCACCAAAGTGCAAGTTCCAGAACAACAATGTCCAGATTCCGGTGTGGAGCAGGGCCCATCTGCGCTCGCGAGTGGCGACCGACCCAAGCAGTCCGGCGCCCAAAGCCAGCGCCAAGGCGCTCAATTCGACGGCCAGAACAGACAGCACACCGCTCCAGGACACTCCTCCCATCAGGTATGGAACTGCGATGATGGGAGCCGCCGCGAGCAGCACGCTCAGAGCGCGCAACCCGTGCACGACACTCTTCCCGACGACGATCTCCAGGGCCGTCAGCGGAGTCAGAAACAAGAGCCCCAGAGTGCCTTCACGCTTTTCTCGGCTCAGACAATCCGCGGTCAAAAACGGAGCGGCCAGCCAAATGCCGAGGTAAATGCTATAGCTTAGTGCCAGAAAAACCGTGGCGCCGACTGCAGTCGAAACGCCCGTTCGCGCCAGTCCGTAAAACGCGAGCAAGCAGATCAGGAGCGCCGCAGCCAGGAGCCGCAGCGAATAGTGAGACGGACGCCGTGACTCGGTCAGCATTTCCCGATAAATGACCGGCAGCACTCGCATGTAGAAAGTCGGACACCGTTTAGACCGCTTTGGAAAGCTTATTACTCAATCCGGTCAGCATTTCTCATTTTGGCCGTAAGGCGGACACTCATGTCCGCACATTCTCTGGGTTTTTGCAGACAGGAGTGTCCTCCTTACGGCCAAAATGAGTTCAGAGTCATTACTCCGCTCCTCCGCGCAAGGCGAAGGTCCGTCGCGCCAGGTTCCGGTGAAGCAGCATGAGAGCGCACCCAGCGCACGCGAATTCAACCCCGGCGATCATCCCGAAGAACAAGTAGTCAAAATTCGGAATCGCTCCCGACGGAAGATTAGCCCGCACCAAAAGCCAGACAGGACGCCGCAAGTAGTTTGCCACCATCAGCGGCAGGGCAACACCCAGACCGCAAGTCAGGAGCCAGGAAACGAAAAAGTTCGTTCGGAGCAGCGAGAAAAAGAGGCCGATGGCCGGAACGGTCAGATAGAGCGTCAAAGCCAGCGAGGCGAGGTTCCGTTGTCGGGGCAAGTATTCAAAGGGCGCAAACACCCAGCAGAGAAGCAGGATGGCAAACGCCGGCAAGAAGTGGCCCCAGAGACCCCAGAGCCGTCCCTTGATCAGATCCTCGGCTCGAAGCGGTGTCACGAGCAAAGTCTCCAGCGCGCCGGTCTGCCGTTCCCGGTGGAAGCTGGCCACGGCGCTGAAGGCCAAGCCAATCCCGACCAGGATGGTCAGTCTCGTTTGCCATTGAATGAAGGACGGCGTGCTCACATCCATGAGGACAATCAATTCCAATCCGAGCACCACGAAGCACCATCCCCATTTGGTCAGTCGCGCTGTCCAGGAGTATTCCTGCAGCCAGGCAATCGGGTTGCGGTCGAGGGTGCGGCTCTTGTTCCAGCGAAAAACGCTCCGCCAAAAGCCGGAGGTCGAAAACAAGCTCACCCACCGCGGCTGGCCGAAGGCAGCGGTTTCCGTTTGCCAGCTTGCTTCCAGGTGTTGCCCCGCTCGATGAACGGCCCAGACAAAAACAAGTCCTGACAACAAAAGCAGAATCGCGTCGGACGATCTCAACATCAACAGGGCAAACCCTCCTTGAGAGCTCGCCCAGGCCCGGCCCAAACTGGAGTAGGCGCGGGGCATCTGGTGGAGCAATACGGCAAACAATCCGCTCAACAGCTCCGCCATGACGACCGCGCGTATCCATTCCACGGTCCGTGACGTAGCCAACAAGCCGGAAGCCAGAGCGCAGAGCAGCCCGCTGACATTCAACGCCGCCGCATGCAACACGGCGCTCCCGGTCACGCCTCCCAACACGAAAGGCAAGGCCAGGATCGGCAACGCCGCCACGAGCAAACTCAGCGCGCGCACGCTGTGAGTGAGAGATTTTCCAAGCACGATGTCGCGCGCTTTGAGCGGGGTCAGGAACAGCAAACCGAGCGTGCCTTCGCGTTGTTCGCGGCTAATGCAGTCCGCGGTCAACAAAGGCGCGAAAATCATCAAGGCGAAGAAGAGGGTGGAATTCAGTTCATGGAAGAGCCAGGAGCCGGCCTGCGGAGTCAGCCGGGCTTGGCTCCACAGGAGGAACGCCAAACCGGCGATCACGACGCCCGCGCCGATAATCCGCAGCCAATAGCTGAACGGATTGCGCGCCTCGGCTCTGAGTTCGCGGAGGATGACGGGCTGAGCGTTCATGCGGCGCTGGCGGCGGTCGGCTGTCGGTCGTCCGGCCCACGGACTCCGGACGCTCAATTCAATCAACTCCGTCGCCACGCCGCAATCACTTTGAATCAGAAGCCGGCCAGGGCTGACTCAAATTTGCACCAACGGCTGCAGCCGCCGAGGTGACGAGGCAGCAATTCTCATTTTGGCCGTAACGCGGACACTCCTGTCCGCAAAACCTCTAAAAATGTGCGTACAGGATTGTCCGCCTTACGGTCACGAACCGCGCCCATTCCCAAAATGAGAATTGCTGGTGACGAAGCGGACATTGT
>JACQWK010000706.1 GCA_016209525.1 Verrucomicrobiota bacterium | reverse complement strand
GGGGTGGACTGTGGGTTCCCTAGAGCCAGGGCAGAGTTGGCGGGCGACGATGCGGGTAGTGATGGGGAGCAGTAGTTCTTTCAGCAATGGGACGTTGGTTGAAAATGAGGTGACGGCCACTTATACGCGAAATCCCGCTTCAACCATCGCTTCGAAGACAATCGTAGTTGGACAAAACGTTCCCGTGTTACAGCTCATTGGTGACAAGGTGGTGAGCACTGGGCGGCTGCTGACCTTTACAGCGATGGCATCGAATACAAATCCTCAATCCCCACGGTTGATCTTTAGCCTCGATCAGGGCGCACCAACAGGCGCGAGCATCAATCCGGCGACAGGTGTTTTCACGTGGACGCCGACCAACGCTCAAGGTCCAAGTACGAATCGGGTGACCATTCGAGTAACGGATGACAGCGCGCAAAAACTCACCGACTCAGAAACGATCGCGATTATCGTAACGGCAGACGACATTGTCACTCCGCCAAGAGTGCGGCTCGCGCCAATCTCCGACCGCACTGCCAACGAAGGCAGTCTGGTGATCCTGGCTGCTGTGCTGACGAACAGCCCCACCGCTATTCCTCCGTTGAGCTACAGCTTGGCACCCGGTGCACCGGCGAATGCTGTTTTCAATGCAACAACCGGCGCTTTCTTCTGGCAAACGCGAGAGGAAGACGGACCAAGCACAAACACGATCACCGTCCGCGTAGGTGACAGCGGTTCGCCGCCTGCAACTGCGAGCCAAAGTTTCACGGTTGTCGTCAACGAAGTGAACCGAGCGCCTGTCTTGGCAGCGATCGACAGAAAAACGATCGGTGTCGGTGCGAGATTGACGTTCCAAGCGTTGGCAACCGATGACGACCTTCCTGCCAATGCACTGACCTACAGCCTTGAGCTTGGCGCGCCCGTTGGAGCGGCCATTGATCTAAAGACCGGCGTCTTCACGTGGACGCCAACGCAAGCGGACGCCCAAACTGCGCACACGATTACGATTAGGGTGGCGGACAACGGCTCGCCCGCGTTAAGCGACTCCAAGACATTCACGGTAGTGGTGGGTGCGCCTGAGCCGCTCAAGCTGTTCGCTTCAATTCTGCCGAACGGCCAGTTCCAACTCACCGTCAATGGGGAAATCGGGAAGAGCTATTTCATCCTCAGGTCAACGGATTTGAGCTCGCCGGACTGGGAGCTGCTGACAAATTTCGTCGCCACTGCGACCAGCGTACAAATCCTCGACCCCACCCCAGCGAACTCGAAACAACGCTTTTACCGGGCGGTGTCACCTTGAGCTGGCACTGCAATCAAACAAACCAAACCAAACCCCAAAATCAGCGTATGAATAAAATCCAAAACGTAATACTCGTCGTAGTGCTCGGCATCTTGATCGCCGGTTGTGCTTCCACCGGATTCAACTTCGATGAAAGCAAAATATCCCAGATAAAGAAGGGCGAAACGACGGAGCCGGAGTTGATCCAATGGTTCGGCCAGCCGGTCGAACGAGGGATAAACTCTGAAGGAATGACGACAATGACCTGGATGTACACCGAAGCAACGGTGAAAGGCAGCACCTTCGTCCCCTACGTTGGCCCTTTTGTGGGCGGCACGCGATCAAAGAACAAGGTGCTGATGGTGACTTTGAACAGCGGCAAAGTGGCGAATTTCAGCTTTTCTGGCGGAGGAACCGAAACTCGCCAGACCACTCAAGGTGTGCCGAAAAAATGACAAGGCTTGAATATATCGACCGTGACTCCTGAAGAACAATTCGGATGTAACGACGGCTGGCGGCAGGGACGATCCTATCATTCCAGTGAAGTCACGGACAGCGGGTTTGCGTCTGGAGCGAAGAACATCAGAATCTGCATCCGCTTGAAAGTTGTGCCGGTTGGTACGCGGTAAGGGAAAGAGGTCCCTGGACGTGGACTCGAGGCCCCATTTCGTTCCCTCTAATTGCTTGTGCAACAGGCCCTGTTCGACAGCGATTCGAGCGACGTTTTCTCGATCCTCCTGCGCACCGGCTTTGGCTGCTGCTCAATGAGCGTCTCTCCCACGCTTTTGTGTCGCCTCACGGCGAAATGTCCAAGTAAGCGAGCCAAGTGTTCTCCACTCGTTGAATGTCGAAGAACGGCACAATTTCCCGGTTGAGGTAGGGCAGGACGCCGACCCAAGATGGCGCATCTTCATACGCATCGTGCCAGACGATAAATCGTTTGCCCTTGGCTTTGGTCGCGAGGAAATAGTCCAAGGCTTTCTCCGTGTCGGCTTTGACACCCTGGTAAGAGTGATCGCCATCAACG
>JACQWK010000720.1 GCA_016209525.1 Verrucomicrobiota bacterium | reverse complement strand
GTTCCGGGGAGAAGTCGCTGCTCAGATGCGATTTAACGGCGATTCGGCCCATGTTGCAGATCGGATCACGAGATTTCGGGATGAAATTTTCAAAAATATGTTAGAGGCCACTTCGACGAACCGTAATGCGCTTGTTTTAGGGCTAGCGTGTTCAGCTTTGTGAGCCCAGACAAGGGAACGATATCGGAGAGAGCATTCTCATTGAGGAGGAGACTCGTCAAATTCGTCAGGCCTGCGAGCGGGGAAACGTTCGCGATTTGATTACGCTCCGCGTTGAGATAGGCAAGCTGGGAGGCCCACTGAAGACCACTGAGGTTCGTGATCGACTCGGACTGCAGTGACAATTCAACTAAGGCCGACATGTTCGAGACCGTGATGACGCCGGCAGGCTGAGCGAGGGCCGAGCGAATCGCAGCCTCCAGTTTGGCGTCGGCGAAGGACACCGACGGATTCAGATTGATGGTCAAGACCGCGTTGGAGCTGGTCGTTGAGCCCGCCGGATTGGTGATTACTACCGTGTAAACGCCGGCGTCGGCAATCTGGACGCCCGTGATCGTGAGAGTGTCTGTCGTGGCTCCACTGATCCGACCGCCATCAACAAGGGTTGCGCCTTCCTTTTTCCACTGATACGCGAGCGGCTCAGTGCCCGCAGCCACGACCGTGAAGGTGGGATTGGCTCCAATCGTCACCGTCTGACTCTGCGGTTGGCTCGAGATGGAAGCCGGAACAGTGATGGCGAGCGTTGCGGCCGAACTGGTGACCGAACCGGCGGCGTTGCTCACCACGACCGTATAAACGCCCGCGCCCGACGCGGTGGCGCTGAACAAAAACAGGCTGGACTCACTCGCGCCCGGAATGTCGATGCCATCCTTGCGCCATTGGTATCTCAACGGAGCGGTGCCCGTGGCCGTGATGCTGAAGGACACGCTGGCGCCGGCTGCCACCGTCCGGCTTTGCGGTTGAATCGTGATCGAAGGGGCAACGGCAGCCGGCGCACTGCCCAAAAGTCGGGCGATCTGGGTGCGCGGCGTGCCGCCGACACTGGTGAACCAGCCGCCGATGACAATTCGGCCATCGCGCTGCACGGCGATTGAAAAAACCCAGTCGTTGGCTCCTGATCCTGGATTGAAGCTGGGGTCGAGAGTTCCGTCGCGATTCAACCGAGCGACCCTCGTTCGCGGCGTCCCATTGATGCTTCCGAAGCTGCCCCCAATGACCAACTTTCCGTCGTCCTGTGCGGCGATGGCGTCGATGTCCATTCCGTAACCTGGGATGGCTGCCAGAGTCGGGCTGAAACTCGTGTCGAGGCTGCCGTTGCTATTCAGCCGGGCCAATCTGGTTCTCGACGTGCTGTTAAAAGTTTTGAAATCGCCGCCGACCACTACTTTGCCATCGGTCTGCAACGCCATTGCGCTGATCCAGTCATCGGCCCCCGAACCTGGATTAAAGCCGGTGTCCAGGCTGCCGTCGCTGTTCAAGCGAGCAATCCGGTTTCGGGCCGTGCCGTTGAAACTGGTGAAGCTGCCGCAAATGACGACTTTCCCGTCGGTCTGGAGGGCCATGCAGGTCACGCTGCCACTCGCTCCCGTGCCTACATTGAAACTTCCATCCACGCTGCCATCGTTCTTCAAGCGCGCGATCCGATTGCGGGAAGCGCCATTCACACTGGCGAAAAATCCTCCGATCAGCACCCGGCCGTCGCCCTGCACGACGATCGGTCGAACCGCGCCATCCGCTCCAACCGCAGTAACGAAGCTGCTGTCCAGACTGCCATCGCTGTTCAGACGTGCGATCCGGTTGCGGGGCGTGCCGTTGACGCTCGTGAAGTTTCCGCCGATCAGCACTCGTCCGTCGCCTTGCACCGCGATTCCTTGCACATCCCCGTCCGCCCCCGACGCTGAAGCAAAAGCACTTTCAAGACTGCCGTCGCTGTTCAGGCGGGCGATGCGGTTGCGCGTTGCTCCATTCACACTGACGAATTCGCCGCCGATGAGCAATTTCCCATCGCCCTGCTCGCTGATCGCTCTGACGACAGGCTGGGAGAAGCCGCGGCCCAAACTCGGATTGAAGGTCGCGTCCAGGGAGCCTTCTTGCGCTCTCAAGTTGCCGGGACAAAGCCAAACCAAACCCAACATTGTGAACAGAGTCAAAATCCAAACTCGGAGAATTGACCGCCCCCATTCTGCCTGAAGGATTGCCCGAATTGCACGTTGGGACCGCGAACCGACGAAAGTCCGGAGCGCAGCCTTCAGGCTGCTTCCGGCGTCGCTCTGGAGTCGAACGTTGAGGCGGCCTGAACGTCGCGCTCCTAAGGACAAGTTCATGAAGAGCCGGCTGTTCCAAATGGAACTTTGCACGGGCCGTGAACCATAGCGGCCGACGTGAGTCGGCCCTGAATGACATTGGAGCCGGCTTGCGTCTGCCGCAGCCAGGTTGATGAGGAATTGTTCGTTCAGCAGTTCTGAAGTCTGTGCTCCTCCTGAATCTTTGACAAGAGAACCGATTTTGGCGCTGGAGCAACAATCGAGGGTGAGTCGCCTGCGTGAGGGTTCTGAGTTCAGAGCAAAGCGTCGTGCAGATACGTGATCAACCGCGTATGCGCATCCCGCCACCGTTGCTCGAAGAAAGGATTCATCCCTGGAAACGGGTTCCTCGTCGTCATGCGCGACACGTTATCACCGTCGTCCGCCCGCATCAACGATCCCGAATCTGATCCCGAATCCGAATGTGGTCGGGCTTCATTCTAACTCGCAATCAACCTGAGGCCAATCGTTGGGAGAGCGCCGTTCAAAATGCCCTTCGCTGTCCTACGGACACCCTCCCTATGAATCCCGGTAGGAACGGATTCCACTCCGTCCCTGACTTCTTCTCGCACTCCAAAAGAGGATATCAGGGACGCGGTGGAACTCGTCCCCACCAGGTTCATGAGCTTCTGTCAGAACGGCTTCACCACTTTCACGAACAATTCCGCGGTGAATTTCTTGGCCGGGTTCGGGTCGCCCACAATCACGTAGTAATCCATTCCGCTATAGCCGGACCGCCGGAACGAGAGAAACGCGCTGGTGTGATCGTTCTGGACCACAACCCGTCCCCCGATGCTCTTGGCCTTGGTGAGGTCGTAGTTCACGGTAAGGATGTGTTGCTGGCGGCTTTCAATGTGGCTCAAGATCGACGATGCCGCGCCCAGACTGAACCGCTCGCCAAAACGCCACGAGATGGACGGGGTGACGAAAATCAATTCCTCCCCTTTCTGTCGGCCAAATTGAAGGCCCACGCCGTAGTTGTGGAATTTGTCTGAGACCTTGGCTCTAAGACTGAGACCGAACACGTTGTCCTGGAATTGCTCGAATTCTCCGCCCTCCCACCGCAACCCGATGCCGTAGTCGCCGCGTGTTTCCAGATTGAGCAAGAGGGAGGGCTGGCGGCGGAAACGAGAACCATCGAAGCGATCTTCCGTATTGAAGAGCGCGAGCCAAATCAGCCGCCGCACGGCTCCTTCACGCCATTCATTCTGATAGCGCAGCCAGGAAAAGTGACCCTGGAAGTCGGTGAACGGGATAAAGCCATTGTCGTCTCGGAAATCGGGCCGGATATAATGGTACGTATCGCCCAGCCAAAAGCGCTTGCCCCGATAGCTGAAGTCCACGTTGAGCGCATCGCCCGCCACTTCACCATCGGCCAGACTGGGTGCCCAATGGGTGGTGAAAAACCACGGCCCGCGCCGCAGGGTCGGATGTGCCACGAACACATAGTTGTTGCCGTCGGATTCATCCCGCCCAATGACACTCAGGTCGGCGCTGTCGGTTTCCGTGAACTCTTGCCGGGCGCGCAGCACGAAATCGTTGCGTCCGTCCAAACTGTAGGCGTCCAGCACGCCCAGGCTGGTCTTGGGCGCGACCTTTCCGTAAAAGTTCAACCCCGTGTCGAAATCCTCAATGCGCGGGGAATGGAAGAAACTGCCCAACAGCGTCCGCTCCGTGTAAAACTTCTCGCCTTCCAAAAAGAACGGGCGGCGATCCGGCACGAAGCGTTCGCTATAGGAAAAATCGATCCCTTCGACCGCCCGTTCCACCGTGCTGAAGTCGGGGTTGACCGTGAAGACCCCGGTGAGCGAGGGCGTCAGCGCCGCCCGAACATCGAGACCCGCCGTGGCTTTGGTCGTAGTCCCCGCCTGCGCCAGGACGTAAGGCAGGTAGCTAAATCGCGGTCGGAAATGCGCCGGGGGTTGGACACCCTCCCAGTGGCCGTCCAATTCGTAGAACTCCCGGAAGCCAATGTTCGCCCACAGCGAGACCACTTTGGTCCGCTGTTGGGTGCGACTGAAATTCACGCCCATCGCCAACGGGGTTTTGCTCCGAGGATAGTTGAGCATGGCCCACGGAATGGCCAACTCTGCGGTCCAACTGTTCGTGGTGGTGCGGGCCGCCGATTGCCATTGGCCTTTTCCACTCCGTCTTGACGGCTCGCCCAGCGCCAATCTCTGTCGAATGGACGCCTTTGGCATTGACGGTGAAGGAGGAGCGGTCGGTGCGTTGATGGGTGTGAAACGGATCAATCGTGATGGCCACGGTGTCTTCACCGTGCAGAAGTGTTTCCTCCTTGGTCTCCTGCGCCACGATGCGGTCGGGTTGACTTTCGTAAGCGCGAAAAGCCACGTAGATATTCTTCTCGTCGTAACAAAGCCAGGCTTCGGTCAAGTCCACGGGCAAAGCGCCGGTAAAAAGGTCCGTGAACCCCTCCGCTTTGGGCGCGGTCTGCCAGCACGGATCGGACAAATCGCCATCGATGGAGGGCGGTGACTCGGTGTGAACGGCAGCCAGCGATCGTCTCGCTTCGTTGATTTCGGCTCCCCCACACACGGGCGACACTGCGGCCAGCAAGATCAGCAGCCCTAGCGCGGGGCATTTCCGCCAGGCTGGTTTCCAGACCCTAAGGTTGCGTAAACAGGAGCATGCTCCCTCACCCTTAATCTCCATTGCCATTGAATTAAGCAAGGCCGCCCACACGGCTCGCCTTCCTCTCCCCGCGAGGAACGAGTGGGGAGAGGATCGAGGAGAGGGGCAGCCCAACACAGAAGGCCCTCCTCTCCCCGGCCCTCTCCGCCCTCCGATGGGAGGAGAGGGAGAACTCCAGGCGTCATTTTCAGTTTCATTCCTTAATTCAATGGCAGTGCCCTTAATCCCTCTCCCCACGCCTTTACCGGCTTC
>JACQWK010000731.1 GCA_016209525.1 Verrucomicrobiota bacterium | reverse complement strand
CTTTTGGCTCGATGGGCTTGTTGCGCCAGGGCTTTCGCCTTGATCAATTCGTATTCCGCCTGCTTGCGCTGGGTGATGTCGAGCGCTTAGCCGCCGAGCGATTGCTGGCCACTCTGGTTGGTGAACGGAAATTTTAAGACGAGCCACTGGCGCATTTGGCCGTCCGGAGTGGGGATATTCTCCATCAATTCGGCGGGCCTTCCGAGTTCGAGCACTTTCTGGTCGTTCCTGCGGAGTTCCTGCGCCACCTCGTCCGACCAAAGGTCGAAATCGGTCTTGCCCCGGACATTTTCGAGGGTCGTGAGAAACACTCTCTCGAACGTCCGGTTCACGTACATGTATCGGCCTCCGGCATCTTTCATGAAACTGGCCGTCGGACTGTTATCCATGAACGCGTGAAACCGCTCCTCGCTCTCTCGCAGCGCGATTTCGGCGCGCTCCCGGTTATTGCGTTCTTGGGATTCCCGGAGCGCCCGCAGGACGGCGGGGCCGAGCTGCTCGAGCCGATGTTTGAGAATGCAGTCGGTGGCGCCTTTCTTGAGGCATTCCACCGCCGCCTCCTCGCCCATCGTGCCGGAGACGAACAGGAATGGCACCGCGGGCCGCTTTTGCAGGGACGCGACCAAAGCCGACAGCCCGCTGAAGGTGGGCATGGTGTAATCCGCGAGAATGAGATCGAAGGTTTCTTTCTCCAGAGCTTCCAAGAACTCCTTTTCATGGGCCACTCGGAGGAGCTCGCAATTAAAGCCAAAAGTCTTGAGCTCTCGCGAGACAAGGATGGCGTCATCCGGATCGTCCTCCAAGTGCAGGACGCGGATCGTGCTCTGTTTGAGCCGGATTTCTGTGTCGCTCATCAGCCGACCAAAGCTGCGGCACAGCGTGTGCGCCTATTTGCAGAACTAAGAACCCGGTTCTTTGGAGCTTAAACCTGGCCAAGAGCCGGTCGCGGCCGTGCCGGATTTTCAAGCTTCTCGACTTGGATTTCGAAGACGAGAACGACGACGAGGACGAAGACGAGCCGGCGGCAATATCATTCCGGACTCACGCTTCTTGCAGGTCGGGACAGCGCGCCTGCGCACGGACGCCGCGGCGCGGCTTCCCTGCTTTTTTCGGTGTGTGAGATTCGAGGGCGAGCGAAACGTCTCCCACGGCAACGGTCATCGCAGGAGAGGCTTTGCGGGAGGCCTGTTCAGTCGCTCCAGAAGCTTTTCGTGGATTCGACCGAACCCTCCATTACTGAAGACGCAAACCACATCGCCACCCTGCGCGTTCTTGGAGACATGGTTGACGATGGTCTCAACGTCGGGCAGGTACTCGGCGGCCTTGCCGTTGGCCCGCAAATCTTGGATAAGCTGTTGGGGATTGAGGCGCTCCTCGGCGGGCAGCAACTCCAGCCTGGCCACCTGCGCGACCACCACCGCGTCCGCGTCCGCGAAGGCTCCGACCAAATCAGACTGAAACACCTTGCGCCGCGTCGTGTTCGACCGCGGCTCAAATACGGCCCAGATTCTCTGTCCTGGATACTTGACTCTGAGGGCGCGGAGCGTTTCCCGGATGGCCGTCGGGTGGTGTCCAAAGTCGTCAATGACGGTGATGCCGGCGCTGACCCCGCGGATTTCCAGGCGGCGTTTGACTCCTCCGAACGTGTCGAAGGCCGCCTGAATTTGGGAATTCTTGAGGCCGTAATGCTTCGCGCAGGCAATCACCGCCAGCGCGTTGCGCACGTTGAAGTCGCCGATCAAATTGAGATGAAACTTGAAGCTGGGGAGCTCGAACTCACTCGCGGTGGCGCCGAGCCGAACGTTGAACGCGTGAATACTGTTTTCTTCTCCAAAGCCGAACCGCTTGACCGGACAGTGCGTGACGTGGAGCAGCGAAGCGAGATTGAGGTCATCGCCGTTGGCCAGGAGCAATCCGTTGCGTGGAACCAAATTGATCAGCCGCCGGAACGCGGTTTGAATCGCGGCCACGTCTTCGAAAATGTCCGCGTGGTCAAATTCAAGATTGTTGAGGATCGCCGTTTCCGGAAGGTAATGGATGAACTTGCTGCGTTTATCGAAGAACGCGGTGTCATACTCGTCGCCTTCTATGATGAACCACTCGCTCTCGGTGAAGCGCGCGCCCTGGCCAAGGTTGTTGGCGATCCCGCCGATGAGGAAGCTTGGGTTCAGTCCGTTCTGTTCGAACACCCAGGCCAGCAACGCCGTCGTGGTGGTCTTGCCATGTGTGCCCGCCACCACGATGGAACGTTTGCCTCGGAGGAAGAAGTCCTTGAGCAGCTCGGGCAGTGAGCAATACCTCAGCTTGTGGTCCAGCGCCGCTTCGACTTCCGAGTTCCCGCGGGAAAGCGCATTGCCGATCACCACGAGGTCGGGTTTGTGCCGCAAGTTGGCCTCCGAATAGCCGGACATGACGGCAATCTTTCGTTCCGCCAAGAATGTGGACATCGGGGGATAAATGTTTTGATCGGAACCGGTGACGGCGAAGCCCATTTCCTGAAGCGCAGCGGCCACGGAGGCCATCGCCGTACCGCCAATGCCGGAAAAATGGATCGATTTAACGTCTGAAGAGATCATGTGAGGACGAACCGAACTGTCTGTGATCACGCGAGGAAAGCCTCCGAACGCTTCCCCTGTGCATCGGAACCAGGAACCCGTCCATCGGCGGGGCGAGACTCGCGTCGAGCCCTGCAATCCTTGCTGACAATGAAGTCAGCGCTCGACAGGAGTCTCGCCCCACCTTGTGGTGCATGGGAAGCCTCCAGGCGGTTCTCGCGCGCCTTGGGACCATAAACCGGAGCCGCCGACGTGAGGAGGGGGATTTCGGTTTCAACAATCGTGTCCGCCTCCTTACGTCGGCGGCTACTGACAGGCGGTTCATGGAAAGAGCGCTATTCGGCCGCGACACGGTTCAGATAGTTCTTGAGTTTGTCGAGGAAGAGTTGGAGCGCTTTCGTGGCGTCAGGCGCAACAAAATCGTCAAACTTGCTCGACAACTCCCAGGTGCGCTCGACGAGAATTTCTTCGTCGGCCTCGGCGCGCCGTGATTTTCGTTCGCCGTCCGGCGACAGACTCCGTTGCATATGATACAAGTCCCGTTCCCACATGCGGCAACGGAAATGCCGCGGCCTGGTCGTGTCCTGAAAAAGTTCAATGCGCGTGGGCAGAAACTGGTTCCTCACCACCAGATCGAACTCGAGCGTGGTCACCAGTTTGAAAACGTCGCTTGTGACTGCAGGGTGCTGGATTTTCATGTTAAGGAGATCAAAACCAATCTGCCCCTGCCGGCGGACCCACCCACCCCCTACCCCTCCCAGGAGGGGAGCTGCGTTGCTCGCCGCCATCGTTCGTTCCCCTCTTGGGAGGGGCAGGGGTGGGTGGGTTCATGAAAAGTCGTCCTCCTTACCGGTGCACTGATTTGCCGTTCGATGAATTACGGCCCAGCTTCCGCTCCAGAATTTCTCCGACCAAGGACGGATTTGCTTTCCCTTTACTGAGCTTCATGACTTGGCCCTTCAAGAAGTTCAGCGCGGCGGCTTTGCCGGCCCGATAGTCATCGGCAACCTTCGGGTTGCCGGCAATGGCTTCGTCGCAGAATTTCTCGATCGCGGAGGTGTCGCTGACTTGCGCCAAACCTTTCCGGTCCACCATCGCGCCCGGGCGCTCGCCGGAGGCAAACATTTCACCGAAGACATCCTGCGCGATCTTGGTGCTGATCTTGCCGCTCTCCACCAATTCCACCAACTCGAGAATCGAAGCCGGATTGAACTTCAATTCGTCCAAAGAGGTCAGCGTCTCGCCCATCTTGGCCCTCAGATTGTTGATGATCCAATTGGCTACGGCTTTCGGATGCTTCGCTTGTTTGGCCGTGGCTTCGAAGTAATCCCCAAGCCGGATTTCGTTCTTGAACGTCTCGGCGTCGGAAGCGGGCAGTTGGTAGTCGTGCATGAACCGTTGTTTCCGAGCCAGAGGGAGCTCAACCACGCGTCTGCGCACTTCCTCAAGCCAGTCCTTACTGGGCACGAATGGCATCAGGTCCGGCTCCGGAAAGTACCGGTAATCATGCGCCATTTCTTTGGTCCGCATGCTTTCCGTCACGCTGGCCGCATCATCCCATCGCCGTGTTTCCTGCGTCAGTTTGCCGCCGTTTCGCAGCACCTCGATCTGGCGGGGAATTTCGTATTCCAGGGCCCGCCGCACGCCGCTGAAGCTGTTCATGTTTTTGATCTCGATTTTGGCGCCCAGTTCTTGGACGCCTTTCGGCCGCACGCTTACGTTGACATCGCACCGGACCATTCCTTTCTCCATGTCGCAGTCGCTGATGCCGCCATGTATCAAAATCTCCTTCAGGGCATTGAGATACTCGTACGCCATGTCGGCGCTCTTCAGGTCGGGCTCGGACACAATTTCCAGCAACGGCACGCCGGCCCGGTTGAAGTCCACTCCGCTGTGTCGTTCGAAATGGAAGTTCTTCCCCACGTCTTCCTCCAAATGCGAGCGCGTCAAGCGCACGCGAGTAATCCCGCCGGCAAACTCGAAATCGACGTAGCCGCCGACGCTGGAGGGCCGGTCGTATTGCGTGATTTGGTAATTCTTCGGCATGTCCGGATAGAAGTAGTTCTTCCGGTCAAACTTGGCTTGCGGTGAAATCGTGCCGTTCAGCAGAAGGCCCGTGAGCGCGGTCAGGCGCAAGGCTTCTTCGTTGGCCACGGGAAGCACGCCAGGCAGCCCCAGACACACGGGGCAGACGTGCGTGTTCGGAGGCGCGCCGAATTCGTTGGCGCAGCCGCACCACATCTTCGACTTGGTTTTGAGCTGGACGTGTGTTTCAAGCCCGATGACTGTTTCAAAGTCCATGACGCAGACATCTTTGCCACATTCAACAACCGATCCTCAAGCGGATTCAAACAGCAGTCGGCAGCAATTCTCATTTTGGCCGTTTGTAG
>JACQWK010000703.1 GCA_016209525.1 Verrucomicrobiota bacterium | reverse complement strand
GGTTGGGCGGCAAGTTGCCGCCCAAAACGGGCTGGTAGCCCGTTCCACCCATATTTGAAGCCCGCTCTAACGAGCACCCTCTGGCGGCTTGTTGTCTTTCAAGTACTCGACGAAGCTCTGCTCCAAAATCTCCGCCGGGGTTTTGCCGGTCGCCTCCGATGCGAGTTCGAGGAGTTCGCACATTTCGGAAGGGAGGTCGAGCGTGACGCGGCGCAAGTTCCAGCATTCACGGACGGCATTGCCGGAGCCGTTGAGCGGTCTCCTCTTTCCACCATTGTGGTTCCACAGGGACGAAAAGTATTGGCGCAGGAGTTTGTCGGTGGCGATCCGCTTCTCGAGCTCCAGACTGGCGTTGAGCAAGCCTTCCAAGTCCATTCAAAAACGCGCTCGGATGGGAGGTGAAAAGGCCGCGATATCGCTGGTCCGATAGCGAACCATCTCATTGAAACGCAGAGTTCTGAAGCCTTCCTCCGCAGTGAGGCGGAGGAGTTCGAGAGTAATTTTCGAAGTCTCGACTGTGTGAACCACCGCGGTGATGACGTAGCGCACTCCGCCGAGATCAATGCTCTCACCGGTCCTGGGAATCAGGTTCAGATTGACGGCTGTTTCTTGGCCGTCCGGCAGTTTCAAGTGCACTTTCATCTTCGTTCAATTTTGCCGCCTGTCTCGCTTCTGGAGGCCGCGGGGAGCTGCTTAATCTGCTTGGCGACTATGAGCAATCCGCCCAGGAGTACCAAACCCATTCCCACGATCACGCCGTTCTGCTTCATCGTCAGCCGCTCCTGACTGACGTCGGCTCCGTTCGAGGAAGCCGGAAAAAGCAGCATAAAATACAGAGCACAAAGCGCACCGGCGACCAAACAAAATCCAATGGCCCCTTCGAATGTGATGGAAAGCCTCTGAAGCAGCACTGATAGGACACTTCGGGAGCGTTTTGTGCTCTTGGCCGTTTGTTCTGGCCGTTGGGCGAAGGACGGCAGGTATTCTTCCGGCCTGAGAGTGGGGATGGTGCGCGGCTTGGCGGACGGCGTGGTTGCCGATTCGCTTGGAGGGCCCTTTAGAGTGGAAGGTCTCGGCGGGGCAATCGTGAGAGTCAGTTCGGCCAGCGGCTGCCACTTATCCCTCTCTTCTATTCGCGCGAACAGCGTCTGGGAGTTGATCTTACGAGCGGCCCATAGATCGTAGATTTGACCGATGGTGTAAGGGCCTTCCACCTGGTTGCCCAGCTTGAGATAGTAGATGCCCTCAGTCATAGACCGAATCTCGCCCACCCGGTCCCTTCGCAGGGGACTGATTCCGGCGAGCGCAAACCGTTGGCCGCTTTCGAGCGATGGGTCCCATTGGACCGAGGATCCGAGCGCGGCAAACCGCGCGAACCGGCTCACTGACCGGACTTCGCAATGCCGATCACCCCGCAGGCAAGGCGCGGCCCGGCGTTGCCCACGGGTTGGCCACCGTCATCTTCTTTTGCATGTATGATCACGGCACGGCCCAAAATTGGGTTCTTCATGCCAGCAATGGTAATATTTTCAACCGTCACTTCGTACTGGGCCTTCCCGTTGGCGTCGGCTTGGAGGTTGCCAAGATCTCCGGCATGGCGCTTGGCGGAAGCCACTAAGCCGTGCTGATGCCCTTCCGGATTGTAATGGCCACCGGTGCTCATCCCGTCTGCCGAGGTGCAATCTCCGAGTTCGTGGATATGGATGGCGTGTTTTTGATTTGGATTGAGGCCTTCTATGGTTGCGATCACTTTGATTTTCTCTCCGATTTGGGAGAATTGAACCACACCATGGCACTTATTGCCTTGGGTGGGGTGCATCGCGGCCACGGCTCTGTTCACTGCGCTCCAGGCTGTTTGATGTGCCTGGACATGCGGATCGGCCGCCAAACACTTGGACTGCCAGAGAGCTGTCACGAGGAAAACCGAGAGGAGGAACGGGTTGCTGCATTTCATATTGTTCTAAGTTGTCAGAAGTTGAACCAGGCTGGATGCAAGTTACTGACCAGCCCGGCGGCGTGGAGAATCATGAAGGCACAGGACCTTCAGGTCAAGAATGCAACTGGCTTGACGTGAATCCGCTCCCTTACTGCGTGGAACGCCACAAAGCCAGAAACGGGGCAAGTCCTACCCCAGGGCGAAGTCGCGCCTTCGCTAATTCAGCGGAGCCCATTTTTGATGCTTGTAGCGTTGGTAAACCCATTGGAAATCCCTGTTCTTGTTATTGCCGCCCGCCCAATAAAAGCTCTCTTTGCCTTTCGCCGAATCGGTGGCCGCCTTGATCGTGCTGTTCTCAATCCATTTGTGGATTTCCGCGTGGCCGTCCGCAAAGGAGATGGAGCTGATGTTTCCGTGAAAAATCGCGAAGGGGTCAACCCAGCCCGGCGACGGGGCTACGTCAATGACCCAAGTGCCCCGATTGAAGCTTCGAGGGTCGGCCTCCTCCAAAAACACCATCGCCTCGGCCGGGCCAAGGACGTGCCCCAGCTTTGTGTACCAGGGTTGGGGGCCCGAATTGGCAGACGATCCTTGCCAACCGCCGCCGTTCATGCCGTTGGCTTTGGAGTAGCTGTCGTAAGCCCAGCCCCGGCCGGGTTTGAGGTTTTTGGTCCGAAGATCGCCGGGGCAATGGTACGCAGCAGTTCCGTCAACATACTTGAACAGCGGGCTTTCGCGCAGTCCTTCTTCCACCCGTTGCTGCGCCTCACTGATCGTCATCGTTGTCGTGATATCGACATCCCGTCCACTCCTTCTTGGCCCCTTCCAGAATCCTCCGCCTGGATTGCCATCGGTGGGAAGCATGATGTCGTCGTGGTCGCCCGCATACATGACAAAGCCCAAGGCAAGCTGCTTTTGATTGCTCAAGCACGCGGAGCCGGTGGCCTTGAGTTTGGCCTTGGCCAAGGCCGGGAGCAACATCCCGGCAAGGATGGCGATGATGGCGATGACCACAAGGAGTTCGATAAGAGTGAACCCTCGGGTCGATGTTGGAAGGGCGTAGTGTTTAGAACACGGGGAGTGGTTCGCATGCATAGCTCTGTTGATTTGTCGGTGCAGTGACGACTTATGCCTTGAATTCGGCTCCGATTCAAGTCCGCTGTTGAGGGCACCCCCACGAAGCAGGGGTGCATCAAGCTCCTCGAATCCTCCCTCTCCTCCATCGGATGGAGGAGAAGGTCGGGGAGAGGAGGCTCATTTCTGTTGGTTCCCCTCTCCTCGTTCCTCTCCCCACTCGTGCCTCGCGGGGAGAGGATGAAGAGCTTGATGCAGCCCTGCCCGCGAAGACGGCTTGCGGCTTCACAGTCGCCTTCCGACCTGTCATCGTTCCAGGCATGTTGAAACGATTCTCTTCCGTTCTTGCATTCCTCAAAGCCTGGTTGAAAAACCGATTGTGGGTATCGTCCTCGTCGTCCTCGTCCTCGGTGATGGCTTGGTTTTCGAGGACGAGCAGGAGCACGAGCACGCGCAGTAATCCGGACCAAGCGCATGTCATTTCGGGATGTGCCTTGATGGTTTGGGCGACTGTGACTTCGGCCGCCATCCAAAGCGCAGAAACGCCGGTGACGCAGCCCAATATTATTGTCATCCTGGCCGACGACGTGGGATGGTCGGACATCGGCTGTTACGGCGGTGAGATCCACACACCAAATCTTGATGCGCTCGCCAGGAACGGACTCCGCTTCACGCAGTTTTACAACACAGCCCGATGCTGTCCGACGCGCGCGTCGCTGCTCACTGGGTTGTACCCGCATCAAGCCGGAGTCGGGCACATGATGGCTGACCGCGGTCTCGATGGCTACCGCGGCAACTTGAACCGGCATTGCGCCACGATTGCTGAAGTGTTGCGGCCCGCCGGCTATCGATGCTACGCCGTCGGCAAATGGCACGTGACCTTGCACATCAATCCCGACGGTCCCAAGCACAATTGGCCGCTGCAACGCGGGTTTGATCGTTACTACGGCACAATTCACGGCGGGGGAAGTTACTTCGATCCTTCCACGCTGACTCGCGATAACACAGCCCTCTCTCCGTTTGCCGATCCGGAGTATCGGCCTTCAACCTTTTATTACACCGACGCCATTTCCGACCACGCCGTGCGGTTCATCGACGAGCACGGCAAGCAGTTTCGTGATCGGCCCTTTTTCCTCTACGTCGCCTACACCGCGGCCCACTGGCCAATGCACGCGCTGCCAGAGGACATCGCGAAGTATCGTGGCAAATATGACGCCGGCTATTCCGCCATCCGGAATGAACGTCTGCGCCGGCTTGAAAATTTGGGCCTTCTCAAGGCGGATTGGCAGCCCACGCGGCTCGTTGGGGATTGGGACCAGGTCCTGGACCGGCGCTGGGAGGCCGCATGCATGGAAGTTTATGCCGCCATGGTGGACCGGATGGACCAAGGCATCGGCAAAATCGTCGCGGAATTGAAACGTGAGGGACAATTTGAAAACACGCTCATTTTCTACATCCAGGATAACGGCGGCTGCGCCGAGAGCATGGGCCGCCAGGGCACCAAAGAACACCCTGATGCGGCGCGAGCCGACCGCCCCACAATGACGCCCCTTGCCCCCGAATCATTGCTGCCACCGGGCAGCGTGCCGCCGCAGACGCGCGACGGTTACCCCGTGTTGATGGGGCGTAAAGTTCTGCCTGGTCCTGGGGACACTTTCATCGCTTACGGCGAGGCCTGGGCCAACGTGAGCAACACCCCTTTTCGCGAGTACAAGCACTGGGTTCACGAAGGCGGCATCAGCACGCCGCTCATTGTGCATTGGCCCAAAGGCATCAAGACCGGAAGCGCTCCCGCCGGCGCACGGAACGGGGCCACGAAGACGCGCCGCTCGACCGCCCAGGGCGACTTGGTGGATACGGCCGGTCACCTGATTGACATCATGGCGACGTGTCAGGATGTGGCGGGCGCGAAGTATCCCAGCGACCGGGACGGCGTGGCCGTTCATCCGTTGGAAGGCGTCAGCCTTCGTCCGGTCTTCTCGGACAGACCTCCAGCCAGGCCGCAGCCTATTTTTTGGGAACACGAAGGCAACCGCGCCATCCGCGACGGCCTCTGGAAGCTCGTGGCGAAAGGCCCCGCCGGCCGCTGGGAGCTTTACGACACGGAGAATGACCGGACGGAGATGCACGACCTCGCAGGCGCAGAACCCTCCCGAGTCAAGGCCCTCGCGGCCAAGTGGGAAACATGGGCTCATCGCACCGGAGTGCTGCCGTGGATTTGGAAACCGGCTTACACGAGCCATCCGAAGCGTGGCTCCGCCGAACCGTAGAAGCCGGCGCAGCGAGGCTGACAAATCCAAATCCACGAAACCTGGATGAGGCTTACTCGCTTGGTTATTTCACCAAACTTTGAGGCATATGCATCAAAGTTTGGCAAGAGGACTTTGTGGCGAGAGCGATCGATTTCGACAGACCCTCAGTTCCCCCGGCTCGGGCTCAACAGATCGCTCCCTCTCGAATCTCGCAAGGAATTTGTAATTGTAGAGCCGTGTGGCCGTTGACACACTTCACTCCGTCGAACTGAGAATGAGACCGAAAACCGAACAGCCTTGACCGGCCCGTTCCACCGCACGCAACCTATGGGCATCCTCAATTTCCTCAAAGGCCAACTCCTCGAGATCATCGAATGGAACGACGATTCGCGCGATACGCTGTCGTTCCGTTTCCCCGACGACGACAAAGAAATCAAGCGCGGCGCTCAATTGATCGTGCGGGAGTCGCAAATCGCGCAGTTCGTCTATCTGGGTGAATTTGGCGACACGTTTGGGCCCGGCAAACATGAGCTCGCGACGGACAATATCCCCATTCTCACCACGCTGAAGTCCTGGAAATACGGATTCGAATCGCCGTTCAAGGCGGATATCTACTTTCTCAACACGCGCATCTTCACCGGCAACAAGTGGGGGACGTCCAATCCCGTCATGATGCGGGACAATGACTTTGGCATCGTGCGGGCCCGGGCCTTCGGAACGTTCGATTTTCGCATTCTCGAACCGAAACTCTTCCTGAAGGAAGTCGCGGGAACGGACCACCAGTTCCGCCTCGACGAATTCATGGACACGATGCGCTCGCGCGTTGTCAGCGTTTTCAGCGAAGCGCTGGCCAGCGCGAATATTCCAGTCCTCGACGCGGCCCAGCGCTATTCCGAGTTGGGCGAATCGCTCCTCCCCCTCATTAATCCAGTGATGGGGTCCAAATACGGTTTGGAAATGACCAGCTTCGTCGTCGAAAACGTGTCGTTGCCACCGGAGGTGGAGCAAGCCATCGACAAACGCTCGAGCATGTCGGCCATCGGTAATCTGAATGACTACGTGAAATTCCAGATGGCTCAAGGCATGGAGAAGGGAGGGAGCACGGGAGGCGTGGCGACCGAGATGGCGATCGGCATGGCGATGGCCCAGCAACTGATTCAACAACAGGGCGGCGCTCTCTCCGCCCAACCTGCGCCCGGAGGAGTTGCACAAAGTCAGTCACCGGCTTTCGATCTCTTGTGTCCAGCCGATGCCGCAAAACTTTTGGGCGTGTCCGAAGCCGACGTTCTCGCCAGCCTGGCCAGCGGAGAGTTGAAGGGGAAGAAAATCGGCTCGACCTACCGCATCACGCGCGCCGCGTTGGAGGAGTTTTTGAAATCGTAGCGCAGAGTTACACTCTATCAGTATCTGTCGAAATCGTCGCAAGCCGCGACGATTTTTCCGGCGCGCGGCCTTCCAGGCCGCAGCGGCCGTACACGGAAGGCGAGGCTCAGAGATTTTCAAGCGCCCGCGTCTTTTGGAGCCGCTGCGGCCTGGAAGGCCGCGCTCCATTTTGGTTGCGGGTCTGCCGCGTTGCGCCGTATCGCCGATTTGCAATGGGCGGCGATCCGGCAAGTGCCAGGGCGTTCGACCTTGTCGGGAGCCCGCGGAATGCAATTCCGCGATACAGCAGATGGAAAATCTGCGCTACGCGAACCACGAATCAGAAGGCAGATCTGCGGTGCCACCGATTGAGACTCGGCACTGTTCGGAACTATGTCTGAAGCAACGGCCCTCAAGAAATTTCATTGCCCAGCTTGCGGAGCCGAGGCGCATTGGAATGCAGGTCAACAAGCGCTCGTCTGTCCGTATTGCGGCACCACTGCTCCGGGCCGGTTGGATGAAAGCACCGGCGAAATCAGCGAGCACGATCTGGTGAGCGCGTTGCGCCAATACGCGAAAGATCACCGGGGTTGGCAGGCGGAAAAGAAATCGGTGCGTTGCCAAAGTTGCCAGGCGATCTCCGTGTTCGATCCCGCGCGCGTCGCCCAACGATGCGATTTCTGCGGCTCGTCCACACTAGTTCCTTACGAACAGACCGAAGCGCCTATCCACCCGGAAAGTTTGCTGCCTTTCAAGATTACTGAGCCCGCCGTGCGCGAGACCGTGCGACAATGGTATCGAAGCCGCTGGTTCGCGCCGAATCGACTCAAAGCTTCAGCCATGACGGACACCGTGCAGGGCGTCTATCTGCCCTACTGGACCTTCGACGCCCAGGCGCACGCGGATTGGACCGCCGAATCCGGCTATTACTATTACACCACCGAAACCTATCGGGATTCCAAAGGTGAGACTCGCACGCGCCAAGTGCGCCACATCCGCTGGCAACACAGCTCCGGGGCGGTCGATCATTTATTCGACGACGAACTGGTCTCGGCGTCCAAAGGCGTGGCCGAAGAATTACTGCGCGAGATCGAGCCTTTCCCAACGGCGCAACTCACCGGCTATAGCCCGGCGTTTCTGGCGGGGTGGCTCGCGGAGCAATATCAGATCGACCTGATCGCCGCGGCCCAGAAGTCGCGCGCCCGCATGGACCGGGAACTCGAGGGACAATGCGCGTCGCAAGTGCCCGGTGATACCCATCGCAATTTGCGGGTCCACGCGCGATACTCGAACCAGACCTTCAAACACATCCTGCTGCCGGTCTGGCTGCTGACCTACAATTACGGGTCCAAGAAATTTCAAGTCCTGGTCAATGGATCGACCGGGAGAATTGCCGGCAGATATCCGCGAAGCTGGGTGAAGATCACTCTCTTGGTTTTCTTCATCGCGCTGGCCGCCGGGGTCGGGTGGCTGATCTTTGGACAATGACCAGCGTCCTCGACCGCTGTTGGCGAGGCGGAAATCTCCGTTGGAAGAAGTGCTGGGCGGTTAGTCCCAGCAAGAGTCGCTCAACCACGGATGAGCACAGCGCGGCGAAGCTGCCACCCAACCCGGTGGGTCGAGACTCCTGTCGAGACCGGGAGTCTCTGCCGACAAGAAAGTCAGGGCTCGACGGGAGTCTCGCCCTACCAAGATTATTGTTCGCCTTCGCAGACTTTTCACCATAGTGGTCCGAATGAACACGGATTCCGAGGATCATGAACTTGTTTGGATTCAGGAAGGGGGTGAAGACTGATCCCCATTTCTTATCCATGTCGATCCGTGGTCTGTCCCTCCTCAACGGTCGGATATAGGTGGTTTGATCGTGCCGATTGGGCGGCGCGAGATGACCACGTTGTCGATGTAAAGGTGGTAGTCCGCCTTAGCGGTCCACGTGCCGCCATAGTAGAGGTTTAGCCAGACTGTCTCAATCTTCAGGCTGTCCACGTCGCGCATGCGGATGTCGGTCTTCCCGAAGGCTAATTCGCCATCCACCCAGCCGCGCAGGACGCCGTCGTTCTTTCCCGGCGTGTTCATCCGGGCGTATTGTTCGATGCAGTACCAGCGGTTGTTTTCCAGATAGCCGCGTTGCTCCTTCTCCCAAATCCAATTCGATCCATATTGGCCCTTCATATCGACGTGGTAACAATAGAATCCGATGGGCGTGCGGCCATCCTTCTGGCCCAGGAATAATCCGCGCGCCGACCAACCGTCGCTGCCGTTCACGCGGCGTCCGCCCCATCCCGCGCGTCCGTAAGTGCCGCCGAGGCCCGGCAACTTGCCGCCTCGTTCCGGTTTCCAGTCATCGGCAAATCTCAGGTAATAGCGAAAATAGATTTCCTCCGGTTCAGCTCCGGTTCGTTTCTTGAAATCGAATTGGAGGCTGGCGCCGTAATGCCCGCCTTGATCCACGCGAATGCGCAACGCTCTTCCTTGGAGAGGAACGAACTTGCGCGCGGGATCTTCGGCGACGATGGCCGTGTGCGGGTCCGGCTTGTGCGCGTCCCATTCTTTGAACCACTTCTCGGATTCGAAGTTGCATTCGAACAACACGCTTTCGGTGGAATGGGGAGTGTTGGCTGGATCCGGGATTGACTTCAGAAAGGACGCCGTGAGTTGGGCTCCACGCCGTTCCCCCTCACCCCGGCCCTCTCCCTTGGGGAGAGGGAGAACCGTTTGCGGCGCGCCAGCGGCCCTGGCAACCTGGATCATGCGATCAGGCGCGGTGCTCGTTCCCTCTCCTTGAGGGAGAGGGCCAGGGTGAGGGGGAAGCGCGTGATCGAAAGCGCGAGTGCCGAGGCTATTCTGCGGTCCGATGCGCACGACTCGCAATGCCCAGTCGCCTTGCGCGGGCGGGTTGAGCCGGCGCAGGCCACCTGGGACGGCGCCTTTGTCTCGAAACTTCCCATCCTTCCCGTTCGCCGGGTTCCACCACGCGTATTCATAGTTTCCAGCGCCTTCGAGTGCGATGGCGATTTCGCCTCCGGCTGGCAAGTAGAGCGCGTAGCACGCGCCGGGTTTGGCGAGGCAAAACGCTTGGCCAGCCTTGACCAATTCGTTGTGTGGCTGCATCTCCCAAAAAGGAATCGATTCCATAAACGTTCGCGTGCCGCCGAGTTCGATCCACGTGGTCTCCCAAGCGGACATCGGACGGTCGTAAGGCTCGGTCACGTGAGCTTCCCAAACTCCGCCGCCGAGATACGCGCTCCACCAAGCGCGACGGTCCAATTCCGGCCGGCCTTCGTCGAAGTTGACCAGGAGGGCGCGTTGCTTCCGCGTTGCGCAGCGACGCAGCCAATCCAGAGCTAGCCGGTTATGTTCCAAAGCCAGCTCCAAGCTCCCACGCTTTCCTGCCGAACCAGTCTGGATGGAAGTGAAATCGATCTGGGCAGCATCGACGTACGTGTCGTTCGGCGCATTGACATTGTGAATCCCGCGCGGATGGCCGTAGGGATCGATCGCTTTGAGTTGCGCAGCAAAACGCAAGGCCTCGGCCAGCCGGTAATTCTCATTGTTTTCCTCCCCCAAGTTGAACAGGAGCGCAGGCAGGTAACCAAAGCGAGCGACCAATTCTCGGTAGTAGCGTTCGCGGTCGAAGCCCGTCCAAGCGCTGTCATCCTCGAGGATCAGATAAGGCGCCACGCCTTTGGTCTGCATGTGCTCGAACAGTTCGGCCCAATCGTTGAGTTTGGCGATGTCGAAGCGAGCGTCCTGGCCCGCGTGCGATTTGGCCTCCTTCGGAGTCGCGCCGAGCCATGGCCAGACATCTTTGTCATCGCCGTCGATATTGTGGGTCACGATGTAGAGCGAGTTCACGCCGCGTTCAGCCAAGTAATCGATGGCCGCCTTGCGTTTGGCCGGCGTGTCATAGTTGCGATATCGTCCGAGAAAATTCTCCGGATCATCGCAGCCCGCCTTGAGCCAGTACGGACCATCGCGGAATTTCAGATAGCGGCTTTGGTTCTTAGCCGTGCCGGTGGATTCCAGGCGGCCCCATTTCCAGAAGCCCGCCGCATCGGACGGGACTGCGACGACGTTGAGCCGTCCGGTGAGACCGTTGAGTTGTTTCTCGGCGCTGGCGGTTCGGTAAGTCCAAGCGCCAACTTCGTCCGCGGAAAAGCGAACCTTCCAGACGCTACCATCGAGTCCATCTTGGCCGTCACCGTCATAGAAACCTGGAACCAGGTATTGGCGGCTGGTCGGACTGGTGAAGGCGACATCGAAGCGGATGCCGAAAGGATTCGGCTCGCCGAGCGCAGCCGACTGCGGGCCGGAGAAGGTGAGTTCGATCTTCGCCCACGTCGCAAATGAAGTCGGTGCCGGAGCAATCGTCGCCGCGCTGCCCGCCGAGTTGGCAATGGTGGCCGCTGTGGCAAGGAAGAGGCGGATGGAGAGACGACTGGCGACCCGACTGAAATCGTCAAATTCCGACCGGGCCTTAGTGACACTTTTCATAATTGGAAATTTGAATTCAACGACCCCAGCACGGCCAAGCGCCAACCAAACACGATTGGCCGCGAAAGAACACAGCGCGGCGAAGCCACAACCGCGTTGGCGCGCGGCCATCCTGGCCGCAGCGGCTTCGATTCTCCACACGGCTGGATCTTGGCTGGGGCGGTAAGTGAGTTCGGGGCTGCTGCGGCCAGGATGGCCGCGCGCCGGCACTCTCGTAGAAATCTTCGCAGCCCGCAAGGATGTGGACGTATTGCACGACAGAGCGCAAAAGAGAAAAGATCCTGCTTTTGGGTTCTTTGGGTTCCTTCGCGGCCATAATTTGCGCAGAGGAACAAAGTTTTGGAGCACAGTAACGCACGTGGTCACGCCGCCGCGCGGATCACACGGCCCTCGCGGTAGGCGCGGTTCGCCAAGTGGGCGGCTTCGGCCGCCAACACGCCGGCTTCGGCGGGTGCGCTCGGTTTGTTCCGGGACCGAATCGCTGCCAACCAATCCGTCAGGTGCAACCGCTCGCCGTCCGGCACGTTGAAGAAATCCGCGCCGCGCGGACCGGCGCCCAAGATCATCTCTCTCGGTTCAAGCCTCCGGTTCGGTTCCGGGTGGAGTTCGTATCGGCCGCGGTCGAGGTAGAGCGTTGCGTTCTCGCCCATGATTTCCGTCATCGCTCGATTGCGCGCGTTGACGAAGGTTCCTTCGAAATAGATTTGCAGGCCTTTGTCCGGATACTGGAGCAACGTTTGAATCGTATCCGGAGTTTCCCAAACTCCCTTGGTCGCGAAATGATCGCCGATGGTGGTGGCTGCGGCGGGCCTGCCCAAGTCCAGCAGCCAATTGACTCCATCCAGCCAGTGCACCATGAGGTCGGTCAAGATGCCCCCGCCGAAATCCCAAAACCAGCGCCAATTGCGGAAGCGATACGCGTCAAAGGGCTGGTCCGGCGCGGCGCCGAGGAATCGTTTCCAGTCCACTTCATCGGGGCGGATCGACGCCACGCTCTTCTGGAATGGCAGGAAGTTGCGGTTCCAGGTGAGATGGACTTTGCGAATCTTGCCGAGCACGCCTTCCTGGATCATCCGGCGCGCCTCGTGAAATTGCGGCATCGAACGTTGCTGAGTGCCCACTTGCACGACGCGCTGGTGGCGATTCTGCGCGGCGATCACAGTTTTTCCATCATCTCGGCTGTGAGTGAGCGGTTTCTCGACATACACATCTTTTCCGGCCTCGCAGGCATCGACCGTCATTTTCACGTGCCAATGGTCCGGCGAGCCGATGAGCACGGCATCGACATCCTTTCGTTCCAGCAACCGCTCGTATTCCTTCGTCGTGAAGGCGCTCGCGTCCGCGATCTTTTTTCCGGCGGCCAGATGGGGTTCGTAGATATCGGCGACCGCGGTGATTTTTAGCTTGGGAATTTTGGCCAGGACTTGCATCAAGCCTCGGGCGCGGCCGCCGGCGCCGATGACACCGACCTGGATGACATCGTTGCTCGACGCGGCGCGGGAGAGGCCGGCGCTCGGAATGACGGTGAGTCCAGCCGAAGCGAGGCCGGCCCGCATTAAGAAGGTTCGGCGTGGGAGAGATTTGGAATACTGCAAAGAAGAAGTAGCTTGCATGACTGGATATTGCCTGGAGTAGCGCAGATTTTCAATCTGCCGTATCGCCGAGTTGCACTCGGCTGGGCGCTCGATGCGGCGCGGGCGCTTGGCCATTCCAGGCGCGCGCAGAATGCAATTCTGCGATGCAGCAGATTCCAAATCTGCGCTACAAGTTTCGCGGTCCATGCCCAATCAAGGCCCTTCACCAAGCCACCTGACTTTCCCTTGCGCCTCGAACGGCCGGCGGTATCCTCGCGCCATGCGCGACGCAAATTGGCTCGATCCCAATCGTTTTTTTGTGCGGCACACGCTTGGCCCACTGATGTTGCTCATTGTGCTGGGAGGGCTCACGTCCTGCCGCGTCAAGCAGTCGGCGGAGGACGAGTTCACGAATTTCATGAATGTCGGCAAAAACTACTACGACAAAGGAGAACCCGCCAAAGCCATCGACGCCTTTGCCAAAGCCGTCACGGCCAATCCCACTCATCCGGACGCACACCTGAATCTGGCGAACGCGTATCTGCTCGCGGGCCAAAGCACGAACGCCCTCCGGCACGCCCAGGAGGTCTTGAATCTGGATGCCGGCTCCGCGGCGGCTCACTACGTCAAAGGTTGCGCGTATCTTCGATTGAGCCGGTTTGAAGAAGCGGCTCAGTCGCTCCAGGAATCTCTGAAACAGGACGCTGGCGTGGGCGCCGTCCACTTCCAGCTCGGGCTGGCCCAACAAAATTTGAAGCGTTGGGATGATGCCATCGCTTGTTTTCAGCAGATCGTCGATATGGATACGAACCACCCTGCGGCGCACTACAACCTCAGCCAAGCATTGATCCGCGCTGGCCGTCAGGAGGAAGCCAATCAGCATTTGGAACTCCATCGGCAGATCGCCGCCACAACACCCGGCCCGAGCCCCAATTTCGCAACTTACGAGCGTTGCGTTCACACGCAGGCCCGCGTGCCCTTCATGCTCGAGCAGCCGGAGCGGGACGGCGTCAAAGTCACGTTTGCCGACGTCTCGAAAGCGGCCTTCGCTCCCGCGGGCGGCGCGCAGAATCTCCGCGGTCCGGTCGGCGTGATCGACGTTTGGCAGGACGGCCACAACGACCTCTTCGTCACCGAAGGCACGAACGGTTTTCGTCTGCTGATCAACACCAACGGGATTTTCACGCCGCACGGGGACGCACTCCCGGCCATTCCGGGCGCCACTTATTCCAAATGCTTGGTCGGCGATTTGAACAACACCCAGATGCAAAGCGACCGGACGGAGGATCTCATCGTGCTGGGACCGCAGGGCTCACACGTTTTCAAGTTCGCCACCAACGGCGCAATCACCGAAACTTCCGCTTTTGCCCGGCTTAATAACCTCTCGGCCATCGATGGCGGCTTGGTGGATATCGATTTTACCGGCAGCCTGGATGTGGTCGCGGTGACGAGCACGAACACGCTGCGCGTTTTCCGAAACCTCGGCAGCATGTATTTCAAGGACATCACGGCGACTTCCGGTGTGCCGGCGTCTTTGACCGTGGCGCGCGAACTGGTGATCGACGATTGGGACAACGACGACTTGATGGATTTGTTCGTCGCGCGCAATGGAGAACCGCCGATGCTCCTGGCCAAACAACGAGGCGGCCCGTTCGTGAGCACGAACCTGCCTCCCGATCTGCCGAACAATGCCATCGTCGCACTGGGGGATCTGAACAACGATTTGCGCGCGGATTTGATCGTGGCGAGCGCGGAAAAACTGGAGTGCATCTTCAATGGCACGGGCGAGCGGGTCACGATTTCCCCGACGAAGGCCGAGGTCCGCGGGCTCACGGTTATCGATTATGACAACGACGGCTGGCTGGATATCTGTGCCAGCGGGGATGGCTTGAGGATGTGGCGCAACCAAGGGCGCGCGGACTTTAAGGAAACCACCGAAGAACTCCGTCTCGCCGGGCTCAAAGGCAACGTGAAATCAGTCACGGTGGCTGATTTCGACCACGACTGCGATTCCGATTTGCTGCTCGACCTTGAGGGATCGGGTTTGCGGCTCCTCCGCAATGACGGCGGAAATGCCAATCATCAGCTCAAGCTTCGCCTTCTGGGCAACCGCTCCAATCCCAGCGGACTGGGCACGCGGGTCGAAATCACGGTCGGCGGATTGCGCGCTATCCGGACCGTGCATCAATTGCCCATCGAGATCGGCGTGGGCCGCCACGAATTGCTCAATGCCATGACCGTGCATTGGTTTGACCTGGCGTGGAACCAGGTCGATGTGAAGGTGGAATGCAAGGAAGTGTTGCCCGTGATGGAAATGATTCTTCCCAGCGGGTCGTGCCCCTATCTCTACGCCTGGGACGGCGAACGCTTCCGATTCATCAGCGACATTCTGGGCGCCTCTCCCGCGGGCCTGCCGGTGGCGGAAGGGCGTTACATTGAGGCGGACCCGGATGAGTATGTCTGGATGGGCGACGACACGGCGTTCAAACCTCGGGGCGAAAATTACGTCGTTCAAATCACCGAGGAACTGCGGGAGGTGCTTTACCTCGACGAAGCGAAACTGGTGGTGGTTGATCATCCGGCTGGAACGGAAGTGTATCCGACCGACAAGCTGCTTCCCGGAAAGCCTTTTCCTCCAAGTGAGCTGATCGCTCTCCATCGGCGAACGCCGCTCAGGCATGCGCTCCGCAGTGATGGTCAAGATGTCACCGCCGCGCTGCAAGAGGCAGACCAAACCATGGTGTCTCCAATTCAATTGCGAGCCCCTCAACTGCGCGGGCTGGCTGAGCCGTTCAGTGTCACGCTCGATTTCGGTCCGCTTGCCGCGGAACGGCCGCTGGTACTAGCGCTGACCGGCTGGCTTCGCTTTGGCGGCGGGATGGCGAATATCGCGGCCTCGCTGGATCCGGAGTTGCCGTTTCCTTTTCCGAAACTGGAAGCAGAGACGGCCGATGGCCGGTGGGTACCGGTGCCCGGAGACGTGGGAGCGCCCGCCGGCAAAACCAAACGCATGATCGTCGATCTCAGCGGCAAACTGCCGCCGCATTCGAAACGATTGCGGCTCAGCACGGCCTTCGAGATCCACTGGGATCAAGCCGCGTTGTTTGAGCGGGCGGACGCCGGTTCTGCGGCGGTTGTTTCTTTGGCGCCTGACACCACAGATCTGCATTGGCGCGGATTCAGCGAATTCGAGGAGCTTCCGTGGTATCAGCCGTTGACGCCTGACTACGGGAAAGTGCGTCCGCAAGCAAACTGGCGGATCACGCCGGCAGGTTGGTGCACGCGCTACGGCGACGTGAAGGAACTCATCGCCAAACGCGACGACGCCCTGGCCCTCCTGAACGGCGGCGACGAACTGACGCTGACCTTCGATGCCAAACGGTTGCCGAACAAACCGCCCGGCTTTGTCCGCGACTTTTTCATCTTTACGGTGGGATGGGACAAAGACGCCGATTTTCACGTGGCGCGCGGCACCACGGTCGAGCCGCTTCCGTTCCACGGCATGGACGATCAGCGCTACGGCGAATTAGGGCGCCCAGCGACGAAGGACGAGGCGTGGGTTCAGAAATACAACACGCGCTGGGTCGGCCCGCTCACCCTGCGTCGAGAGAGGCGTTAGCCTGGATAGCCGACGCCTTCTGGTGCAGGACGCCTGGTTTCAACGTAGGGACGGTGCGCCTGCGCTGTCCCCGCCCCCGCAGTAGCGGGCGGAAGGAGAGTGGAGCACGCCTCCTTTCGGGGCCAAAGCATTGCGCCGCTGCACGCGGCGCGGACGGCGCGGCGCGCCATCCCTACCTCACATACAAGGGAGAGGGAGGATTGTTTGCTGCTGCTCGACCAGCCGCACTCCCGCTTTTTGGATATGCGGAGGTGCGTTGTTCCCTCTCCCTGAGGGAGAGGGCCAGGAGGGGAACGCGACGCCCGAAGACCAAGCGGGATATTCTAGCTCGGCGACGCCGCTGCAGAGTCATCGCGCTTGAATCATGCGAAATCAAATCACTCTGCTCTTAGCCAGAGCACTGCATCTGACGAGAATGGCGCTTTGAACTGATGTGGCTGACCGGAAGTTTCGATTCGGCCACTTGCTGCGCCCTCGGCCTTCAGCGGATCAAACCATTCGAAGCGGTACTTGCCTGCCTTGACCTCCACGGTGAAAGCTTCGTTCGTCTTGGGCTGGTAAACGAGAAATTCCTTGCCTGGATCGGCGAGACAGTAACCGGTTGAAGCGAGTTCTGGTCGGGGCTGGAGGGCGGCAAGGTTGACCCGTTCAGCCAGCCGGCGTGTGTGGCCCAGCGCGCGGCGGATCGGTTCCCAGCGCGGATCACCAAGCGTTCCCAGGATCGAACCGTCGTACGGGTCCATGAAGATGGGATTGTGCCCGCGCAGAAAACTCTTCCACACCCAGGCCGAATTGCCGCCCACACCCCAAATGTGATCGGTGTCGTGCAAGCTGACTTTCTTGCCCTCCCACGCCGGCGGGTCTTCGGCATAGCCGTCATTCCGGCCAGGGGAGATCCACTCGGCCGGGCTGGCCAGCATGCTGTCCAACCGTTCCGCGCCGTGGCCGGTGATCCCGACCGGATGCTGCTTGGGCTTGGTCCGCTCGTACTCGTGGATCATTTTCACAACCCACCAGTCCCACTCCTTTTGCCCGCCTTCGTTGATGACTTCGTACAGGGCATTGTCCAGGTCGTTCACGGTGTCCACGACTTTGCGGATGTAAGCGGCTTGAATCTGGTTTGCGGCTGCGTTTTTCAAACTGTGCACTTCGCCGCTGAGGCTGGCGCGGTCCGTATCGGCGTTGATTCCGTTGATGTTGTTCTCCGGGTGAAACGGGTGCGATTGCCAAGCCCAGCCGGTGGGCGCGGCCCGCCCACGGTTCGCGTGATACAGGCCCCAGCCTTCGAACAGCATCACGGAAACATAAATGCCGCGCCGACCTGCGGCGCTGACCCGCGTCCGCAATCGCTCGAAGTAAGTCGGATCATATTTTGTGAGGTCGAACTTCGGTTTGCCATCGAGCGCGTGGCCCGGTCCGATCCGCGCCCACGGAAGCGGCGCGACCTTGTGGACGAAATCTTTGCCCAGGCGGGCATTGGCGCGCGTGTCCCAAACGACCGAGTCCCAGGCCCAGAGGCGGATGAAATTGTGATGATGTTTTTCGAGGAAATCGAGGTAGGCATCGAAGTCGAACGCCTCCGGCGGTTCGAGGCGGCCCATATCGATCAGATTGTTCCAAGTGTGCGCACCAGTGAGATAGACGGCCTTCCACGAGCCGCCGGGCTCCTTGGTGCCATCGGTGAAATAGCGCGGATTGTCGGGGTGAACCCGCAGTGGAGCGGCTGCGAGCGGTGCCGCGAAAGTTAGCCAGGCCGCGAAGTACGCCGCTGCGGACAACGGCCAAAAACCATGGGGTTGATTTGAGTTCATAGGTTTCCCGGATTCTGTCCGAATGGGGAGCGCACGCGCCTCGCGTGCTGTGGTCGGCGCCCCGCCGACCACCGAGGCTTGCGACCAAGTCACCGTTTAGTGCTCGGTGAAATGGGCGAAAAGCCATCGCCCCAGCCTCATTCAGCGGGCTCGCGCCTCCAACGCCGCCAGACGCTCGCGAATCT
The DNA here is from genome assembly GCA_016209525.1 of Verrucomicrobiota bacterium. Classification (GTDB taxonomy): domain Bacteria; phylum Verrucomicrobiota; class Verrucomicrobiia; order Limisphaerales; family SIBE01; genus VHCZ01. The sequence continues at coordinate 11,702 of JACQWK010000703.1, read as the reverse complement.
CAGCGGTCATGTCCACCTTTTCATTCAAAGCAGCTAGCCGTTCGTCTAACCGCCGAATCTCCGCTTGGACCGTTTCGACCTTGCCTCGAACTTCCACGATCTCCTCGCGAAGCTCCCCGCGGAGTTCGGCAATCTCCTGGCGAAATTCACCCCTCAGTTCAGCTATTTCCTTGTGGACATTCGCGATGTCCCCGCGCAACTCGCCCCTGAGCTCGGCGAGCTGAGGCGCCACGATGTCCTGCAAGGCTTGCTTGACTTGATCGTAAACGCTCATCTGCTCGTATTGGAAGCTAAGTTTGAGGAAGCCGGATGGCAAACACAAAACACGCTGCAGTGAAAACCTGATCAGCGAGCCACAGTTCGTGAGCGTGGCTGAATGGCTGAATCATCGCCGCCGCAGAATGACGGCTATTGTATCGCCTTCACCGCCTCATCCGTTGCTTCCTCAAGCACGGCCAATCCTTCCGCCAGCGCGTCACGCGGAATTGTGAGCGGCGGGGCAATCTTCACCGTCTGCCCCCAGGCGCCGACGGGCGCGAAGAACAACAGGCCTTTCCAGAAGCAGCGTTCGATGATCGCGTGGGCCAGGTCGTGGTCGGGTTCCTTTTTGCCGCGCCTGACGGTCTGCATTCCGCCGACCAGTCCACGCGCGGTGACGTGGCCCACCACGTCGGGATGCTTCTTCTGAATGCGCTTCAGTCCATCGAGCAATAGCGGTTCGAGTCGCGCTGCATTGGCCGTCAGATTCTCTTTCACAATCTTCCTCACGCTGGCCAGCGCCGCCGCGCAGCAGACGGGATTGCCCGTGTGCGTGCTCGTCATGGATCCGGGCGGAAACTGATCCATCACATCGGCGCGGCCGATGACCGCCGAGAGCGGCAGCGAGCTGCTGATGCCTTTGCCGCAGCAGATGAGATCGGGCACGACGCCGTAGTGCTCGAAGCCCCAGAATTTGCCGGTCCGCCCGAACCCCGCCTGCACTTCATCAAAGATGAGCAAGGCTCCGTGCTTCCGGCAGAAGTCCGCCATGGCACGAATGTATTCGACCGGCGCAAAGTCAGGGCCGACACCTTGATAGGTCTCCAGCATGATTCCGGCGACGTTCTCCGGTTCAAGCCCCTTCGCTTCAAGCGTGGCGAGAAAGGTGTCGAAGCTGGTATCGGTCTGCCAGTAGCCGTCGGGGAACGGCGCGTTGATGATGGCCGGATCTTCGTTCACAATCCAGGACTTCTGGCCCGCCATGCCGCCGGCCTGCTGCGCGCCGAGCGTGCGCCCGTGAAAGCCGCGTTCGTAGCCGACGATGCCGATTTTCTTCTTGCCGCCGACCCTGAGACCGTGAGCGCGCGCGAGCTTGATGGCGCATTCGGTCGTCTCCGATCCGGTGGTGAGCAGAAAAACCTTCTTCAGCGGCTCGGGCGCCAGGCCGGACAGGCACTCGATCAATTGAGCCCGTTCCTCGCTTGGGAAGCAGTAATTGTGCAGCAGGCCGCTGTTGACCTGGTCGATGATGGCCTGGCGAATCTCCGGCGGCCCGTGCCCGGCGTTGGTCACGAGGACGCCGCAACTCCAGTCGAGCCACTGGTTGCCGTGCTTGTCGAAAACGAAGATGTCCTCGGCGCGGTCCCACACAATCGGCGGCTGCCCGCGCATTGAGACCGGCTCGAATTGCCGGAGTTTCTCGAGGGTTGCCAGCGAATCGGGATGCGGCAACGGCGTGACGATGCGGCGGTACTTGGTCTCCACGCGCGGCACTGGCCGCGGTTCCGTGCTGAATTCTTTGCCCATAACAAAAGCGGATTTCTTCAGTGAGAATGGCGCAACGCCACGTGCAGCCTCGGTTCGTAGCGGATGTCCACCCACGCACCGTCATTGACGATGGAAAGACGCGCGGCTTCCACCACCAGTTCGTTGATGTAACTGTTGGCCGGGGTCGCCAAGAGCCCCTGCCGGTCAATCTCAGCGATCAACTCCCGGCGCCGAGCCAGCGCCGGCTCGTCCGGCAGGTGAGCGGTCTCCCGTTCGATCCGTTGCATGGCTTCGAGATTGGCCGCAATGGATTCGAAACCGTACCCCGCCGGCTTGAAGCCTGGTCCTTCCCACGGCACAAGCCTGTAAAAATCCGGGCTGACGTAATTGTATTTGGAACCGCCGCAGCCGATGCCTTCCAGGTAGCAGTATCGGACCCCGCGGTCGTTGTCCCTGTGCTCGATCATACCGCTGGCGTTCTTGCCTTCACAGTACATGAGCAAACCCTGATCGTTGCTGCCGGCGGCATCGTCGGGATAACCCAAGCCATCCGTGACGGCTAACAACGCGCCATTTTCGTAACGCACCCGGCCGTGCGACCACAGAAACCCTTCGTTGCCGTTCGGGAAACGCCCTTTGACGCCGGACACCGAAAGCGCGACCGGTTGGAGTCCGGTAATGAAATACACCAAATCCACGTAGTGGCAGCCCACATAGACGAACGGATCGGTCTTGTCGCACGTAAACCAGTTTTGAAAGTTGGAATGGCGATAGTAGTACGGCTCGATCATCTTGGCCTCTCCCATCGCGAACTCGCCGAAATGACCGAGCGCGTATTGGCGTTTGGCCATGAGCGAACGTCGGTCAAAACGTTTGTGGTACTCGACGCCAACGAACAGGCCCCGGTCGCGGGCCAACCGCTCGATTTCATGCGCGTGGTCGTATTTCAACACGAGCGGCTTGACGCACAGCACGTGCTGATCGTGCGCCAGGACTTCCTTCAGGGTTTCGTAATGAAACTGGTCCGGCACGGCCACAATGACGGACTGTCGCGGCGCCAGCCGAGCGAGCGCCTCTTTGTAGCGCTCCGGGAACAAGTGATCCGGTTTTTCGCTCAACGGCGGTGACGCCTCGAAGGCTTGTCCCGGAAATGCCTGCTGCAACTCCGCACTGTCCTTCAGCGCCAGCAACGGAGCGCTGTTCAACGCGCACACGGTCAGTTTTCCGACGCGTCCCAGCCGCTGCAAATGATAGACGGACGGAAGGATTAGGTCGTGCGTGATCATGCCGCCGCCAATGACCACTACGTCCGGGCAAATCGCGGGTTTCATAGTTTGCAGCCGGCACCGAGCCCCGCCTCAGGGAGCGGGCCTGCTGCGCCGAGAAGATCCAGATTCAACACGGCGAGGCCAGGCACGCCGTCGCCCAACCTGGCCGCGCCCTTCGAAATAATATCAATCGTGAATTCCATGTGAGATTCGCGCAATTTCGAGACAGCCGATCAAGAACCGAATCAGTATCGTCCGCCGCGAACCGATGCAAAACAATTCTCACAGAACTCAAACAGGCCGACGTGGATTGACAAAATCGGAGGCGTAAGGCCAAGAGTCCCTCACGCTTACACTGTCTTGTCGTTGGTTCGCAAGCCCTTGTAGTTCTAGACCGTATTGGCTTGGATCAGAGGCTCGTGATGGCCTCCCTTATCAAGCTTGCGGATTTGAATTAGCTCGGTCGCCCTAAAGCTCGCTTGCACCTGGATAGGCTCACCCCGTCCTCTATGGAAAGGAGAGGAATGGGGTAACACCGAATCTTGCCGAAGTGGCATCTCCGTCCGACCTCCAAATGGCGAGCAGTTCGGAGCTTCTTCGGAAAAGATCGATACGTTCATGTGCGGTGCGTCATGAACACCAACAGCAAGCACTCGACGCGCTCCTCGAACCATGCTACAGACTTCTAAGGTGCATGCTGGGGATCCCAATTCCGACTGCAGGAAGCTAATTGGCATCGACATCGGGGGTGCGAAAATCGCCGTGGCCGCAGTTGATGATAGCGGTGTCATAATGGCTAAGACTGTAATCCAGACTCGCCGTGAGAGCAGCTTTCGTGAGGCGATGAGCCAAATTAGTGCGGCCGCAAAGCACGTGATCGCGAAAGCGTTGTGGGATCCGGAGGAATTGGTCGCTATCGGGGTCGGATCAGCCGCTCAAATTGATCCCGAGACCGGAGCCGTTACTAGCCCGTACCCATGTCCAGCTTGGAAGGGGTGCAGACTCGCTAAGGCCCTCAGAGATCGATTAGACATCCCTGTCCACGTGGAAAGCGACGCTGACGCGGCCGGCCTTGCCGAGCAATTGGTGGGTGCTGGAAGAGGTTTCAACCCTGTGCTCATGCTAACGTTTGGGACGGGTATCGGCGGTGCTTTCTTGGTGAACAACCGCATTTACCGCGGGTGCGCTGGACAACACCCCGAAATCGGCCACGTTCCATTCAATCCCAAAGGACCAGAATGCTACTGTGGACAGAATGGATGCTTTGAATCCGTCGCATCGGGTTCAGCCATCGAGCGGGCAGGTCGAGCTATTGGTCTCCGCAGTTGCCGAGAAGTCTTTTTGGCCGCAGCCAACGGGGATCCTAAAGCTAAAGAGATCGTTGACGAAGCGTGCAGTGCGACATCCGTAGCCATCAAAACCATTCTGCGCACCTTCCTCCCAGAGCGCATCATACTTGGTGGCGGCCTCATTGAGAAACACTACGAATTGTTTGCGGAAGCTGCACGGACCAGTTTACGCTCATCCGAGCTCGTGCCAAGTTCCATAACCGTAGCAAAGGGGCAACTTGGCAGTGATGCGGGGGTAGTGGGTGCGGCCCTTGCCGCTATAAGGGGGCCCAAAGTACCCTCCACATTGTCCCTTGTCAGAGGCAACCGTTGAAGTATCAGGAGAAATCTAATCGTCCTTGACTTGTGTCTAGCCGAACATCCGCATGCAGTTTCGTCGGCTCGATGAACATCTTGTGGACCGGCATCACGACCCTGCAAAACCTGTCCCGGATAGTCGCCTCTGTGTCAACGCCCCGCCGCAGGTGCCGCTGGATGTATCGTTCCATGAGCACGCGTGGTTCAGCAGTTACGAAGATTTTGATCTTGGGCAGAAGCAGAAGCTTATCGTGCAAGGCAAGTATGCCGTCCAGGGCGACGATCGTTTGAGCTTGAATCCGAACAGGCTGCTCGCTGACGGTTACGACTCCATGCACATAGTCATAATGTCGAGTCTTGGGCAATTGGGCGCTATGCACTAACGAAAGTGCGTCCTCACGCAACTGATCGAAGTCAAAACAGTCTGGGTGATCACCAATCTCAATTGCAGAGGCTTCGATGCCCCTACGCCCTCGCGCAATAAGTCTGCGCTCATGCCGTGAAAACCGGAGGTAACTGTCCATCGGCAGAATTAGCAGACTAGTCTTGGTGAGCCGGGCATGCTGGGAAAGCGCCTCCGCGAGATATGTCTTGCCGGAGCACTCGGCACCACCAATGGCGACAATCGCAGGTCGCTCCTTAGATGTCAATGTGTCCTGAAGGGCTACCCACAAGCGTTCAAGAGTATCGGCTTTCATGGGGTGCGCCTTGTCAGAGAAGATGAATTCGCAAGTCAGCCTCGCCAATAGGGAAGGAGGCTTTTTGAAGTGTTTGGATGGATGCAATAGTCGGGCTCAATGGTACGTGTAAGCCCCCCGACGGTCGCCAAGATTGCCGTTTTGAATTCCATCTGTTCCGCCAGACCTCCGATTTCAAGCCTCAGGAATTCCAACGCTTTCCGCATCGAAGTGCCCGTCTTGCAGTAGTCGTCAACAAGAAGGATTCGACTAATACCTTTCTGTTGGACAATTGCTGAAAAGTTCATGCGGTTGAATGGATTGTTGGGAGGGCTATAGGTCACATCTGCAGGATCAGGGCCAAAAAAGCGCTCGGCCCAAAGGGTCACAGCGGGGGTGTCATCCAACAGCGCCGATAGGAAGTCAGCAAGTGCTGACCCACCGCGTGATATGCCGATGAGCAGATCCGGCTTGAAGCCTTTATAGGCAGTTGTACGAGGAGAGAGTTGGTCTGCGAGCTGGTTAACTGATCGCCAATATTCACCCCAGGTGAACTGTTCCGGCAGTGAAGGCCGAAATGGCCACTCAGTGCCTTTTCCGGCGAAGAACTCACCTATAGGACTGTCAACGCGATTGGGCTCAGACTCGATGATCTGAAGAATGCCACCGATTGCTTCCTTGAAGGCTCTCCGGTCCGCCTCAGTTCTCCAGCCGTAAACGTAGTACGCATAACCTCTGAGATCGAAGGGGACGTCTTCTGAACGTTGCGTCAGAATCACCGTTCTATTGCTCATCGCGTGGCGGACACCTAGTTCATAAAAGACGTTTGCATTGCGATCTGTCAGATCGGCGATGACAAGATCGCAGTGGATTACATTTTCCAGGATGCCTCTCAGAACGCTCCCCGGAGCAGTCACGCATCTGTGGCATGCGTAGCCGTGCCTTGCCAGCGTAGGCAACATCTGGTTGTAGATGTCTGTCCACTCTTCCGCAGTGCAGGTCCTGGTTCTGGATAACGGCATTATGACAAAGCAAGACTTGTTCGAAGGTTTCATACGCTGTGTCACGGGAAATGTCGGCGCGGCGGATCGAAGATTTTGCCTATCCGGGTGGCCTTTCTTTCCATGTTCACTCGTAAAGAATCCGCAATCGAGATGATTGTCAACCACGGTCTCTGTTGGACACGCTTCCTCGTGCCGAGCTCCGATGTGCTTGATCGGTGTCCATTGCCATGGCAAAACACGGCCCCCTTACAGCGGCGCCGAGCCACCTGTCCAGCCACGGTCGCACTGACCCACTCCTACCGAAACTCCGCCCATTCCGGTTCGTTCTCGAAAATCCACCGGTAATAATCAACCCCTTGGAGCTCTCCGGCTGCCTCCTCGTCCACCACGACGGTGCAGCGCGGGTGTAACTGCATCGACGTGGCGGAGATAAGAGCTGTAATCGGACCCTCGACAGCTCTCGCGATGATATAGGCCTTTTCCTTGCCCGTCGCCAGCAAGAGGCAGCGCCGCGTATCCAGGATCGTGCCGACGCCCATGGTGATGGCGCGCCGAGGAACTTTGTCCTCGCCTCCGAACAAGGGGCCATTTTGTTGGATCGTCGTTGGAGTGAGCGCCTTCACCCGTGTGCGCGAGCGCAACGCGGAGAGCGGTTCGTTGAAGCCGATATGGCCAGCCTGGCCAATGCCAAGCATCTGGAGGTCAATTCCCCCGAATTTCGCAATGGCGGCTTCGTAATGCCGGCATTCCGCCTCGAGGTCAGGAGCAAGGCCATTGGGCAAATGAGTGTTCAGGGGGGCGATGTTCACTTGGCGAAACAAATGTTCGTTCATGTAGTGGCGATACGAGTGTGGATCCTCCGGCGACAAGCCAACGTATTCGTCCAGGTTAAATGTGCTGCACAGCGAAAAATCCAGGGCCTCGTTGCGATGCATCCGCACCAGATGGCGATAGACTTTCTCCATGGTGCGGCCCGTCGCCAAGCCGAGCACCAGGTGCGGATTGGCTCGCAAATCCTTCGCGATGACTCGCGCCACTAACTCGGCCGCGGCGTCAGCGTCCGGTCGAATGATGACTTCCACGGCGTGGAGTTAACCACGAATGGACACGAATGGACACGAAGAAAATGGACTGAGGAACACCAAACCGCTCAGGCCTATTCCGCGGTCGCAGTTGAAACAGGCTGCGTTCGATGCACCTGCAGAGTCGAGATCGCCCTCCGCATGATTGCCATGTCGGTTTCAGCCATGGCCGAAGCTGTAAGGCTGACGTAGTGCCGACCTGTTTCAACGACATAAACATGTTGTTGGAATGTCCCGCGCGGGAATCGGCCTTCAATGTGAACGTGGTATCCGGCCGAATCGGTGAACTGCTCCAGCAAAACGTCGCCAATCGCATGATAAGGGTGCTGAACTTCCCTAAATCCTCTCGCGTACGCTTCTAAAGTATCGACGCCCGATGCAGCGAGAACTTCCTTGCTGTAGGCTACAGTATACAATGACGGATTATATCCGCCGTGGGTGTCTGGGTACTGGTATGCGCACAAGAGCGGAAAGGTGCCAGCCGGAGCAGACAACTCCTTCACTGTCTGAGCATTCTCTTTCGCCATCGCGAATGCCACAGAGTACAGCGCACGCCGAATAGCATTCAGCGAGGCTGAATGCCAGCCAGTTGGAAGATCAAAGGAAATCCCGATAAGGTTGTTGAAGAACTTGCCATCCTCGATCCTACCCGCCTCGAATACGCGCCGTTGTTGTCCACCCAAAGACTCGCTGGCTCCTGCGGCAATTTGCTCCCGCTTCGAAACTCCCAGAAAAACCGCGCCCTTCAAGCACAGGCACACGCCCACGAAGCACATCGCGGCGGCGACATGATCGGAGACAGGCAGCGTTAAGCGCCGACGCAACGAGAGGGCATACTTCAGATTGCTCGGCAATCCAACAATCGCCACGAGAAAGTTAAACATGAGAGGCAGAATCCAGCCCTGATTCGGACTGAGGTCGATGAGGTACATGAGCCTATCGAACGCTGCACCCCAAAGCTGTTGGCCGAATAGGACCGAGAATACGTAGCCCCACACAACAGCAGGAACGATGAACGATCTCATTAACCTGAATTCATGATGCCACAGCCCAAACATTCGACCCGGTTCTGAGCGGAACCAAAGTCGAGCCGAGCTACTGGCTCTCATCCCAGCCCAAATTCCTTGCGGTTCTGATCAAAGGAAACGAGCACCGGGCGGTCCGGCACTTTGGCTTTGAGCAGCGCTTGCTCATCGACACCCTGCGTTAGAGGCAACGCGACTTGGCCGCCTTCGGCGGCGCTGCGCTGGAGAGCCAGCATAATTTCAGCGCCGATCGAGGCGTGATCGAAATTGCAGGTGTGAACCTTTTTTTCGTCGTCCAGCCAGTCCGCCATTTCCTGGATGTAGGGCGGCATGTCACCGTCGTAGTTCATCACGCCTTCGCCGCTTTGATAGCCCCCGCTCTTGGTGACGGCGCGCCACCCGCCATTCGTCAGGACTTCGGCGAATCCCTCCGTGCCTTGCGCTCCCATCCGATTCTTGCCCCACCAGCGCGGGACATCCGGTTGGTCCGGAGCGCCTGCGCCGCATTCATAAATGCCGCGCACCCCGTTGGCAAACTGCACGAAACCCGCGATGTAATCGGGCGACGGATGATTATCGGCGAGCTTGGCGCGCCCGGCGGCCTGTGCCATCACCCACGTTCCGGGCACGTAGCCGTTGTACCAGCAGGTATAGTCGATCAGGTGCGAGAGCATGTGCGTCATCCAACCGGTGGCGGCGCCATAGACCGTGTGGACACGCCCCAACGCGCCGCTCTCAACAATCTCTTTGACCTTGCGATAATGGGCGCCGTATCGGTGCTGATGGCTCACGACGGCCTTCACCCTTGACCGCTGCAACAAGTCACGAATCGTGAAGAGTTCCGCGCTCGTCAAAGCGACGGGTTTCTCAAACGCAATCAGCTTGGCGCCGGAGTCGATGCCAATCTTGATCATCGGCGTGCGGAGGTTCGGCAACGTGCAAAAGCAAAACACATCCGGCCGAAGTTCTTTGGCTAACGCCGCGGCGTCGGTACTGGTGCGCGGATGGCCCAGCTTGGCCGCTGCGGCGTCGAGGCGCGGCTGGTCGATGTCGCAGATGCCGACGACTTGGAAACGGGGGTTGGCGTTGAAGGTGGTGGCATGGTGCATGCCGCGCTTGCCCATGCCGACGATCACGACGCGATAGGTGTTGCTCATAAATCGAAACCGCATTCAGCAACGGCTACGGAGGGTGTCAAGATGACAAGAAATAACGAGATCACGAATGGCCGTTACATTGCCAAGTCATTGACGGCGAGTGAGGCGTCCGGCAAGCCGGGGACGGAAATCGTCGCGCCGGAGCGGTGCCGCGTGACCTCAGTGTAAGTTCCTTGCGCCGGGCGCCGAAAAACACTGATCGACTTGCCGACCAAATCCACGAGCCAAACCTCAGGGATGCCCGCTGCCGCGTAGAGAGGAATCTTCTCCTCGCGATCGAACGCCAGCGAGGTGTCCGCCACTTCGACGAGCAACAGGACGTCGCCAGGTTCCGGATGCGAGCTCGCATAGAAATCCGGTTTTGGGCGAAGCAAGGCCAGATCAGGTTGCGGCTCGCTAAAGAGGTCGAGTGCAATTGGATTTTGCACGGAGACAACACCCCGGCCCCGCGCCAAGTGGATCAGGATTTGGTTCAGCCGGTTAACCAGGCCGGCATGCGCAGTTCCAATAGGCGTTTGAGTGATGATTTCCCCAGCGATGAGTTCGACGCGATCGTCCTCGCCCAGGATTCCGGCTTTGGCGATTGCGTGATAATCCTCACGACTGAAGCGGTGCGGCGGCGCCAAGCGCACCGGCCGAACCATGGGAGGAGTCGTCGTCAACATGTTACCAATTCAGATAGGACTAACCTCTAAATGATGAGCGGAGCAGAGCGGTTCGGCAACTTCATTTGAGCCGCTCCACGGTTCCTTTCTACCTCAGGCCTGCGCCCTATCCCATTCCTTCACCTTCGCAATGACGTAATCCGCCTCTTCTTCGGTGAGTTCCGGATACATGGGCAGGCTGATGCAGGAAGCGGAGTTGCGCTCCGCATTCGTGAGGGAACCGGCAGCGCGCGCGCCTTTGCCCCACGGATAGCCGGCCTGCTGGTGAATGGCGATCGAGTAATGTGTCTTCGCGTCGATGCCGGCATCGTTCAGGAATTTCAGCAACGGATCGCGTTGCGCAGGCTGCTTAGTCTCGACGACATAAAGGTGGAACACATGTCGGTAGCCGGGCAGTTCGACCGGCAAGTCGATATGGCGGCAGTCCTTCAAGCCGGCGGTGAAACGGTCGGCCCATTTGCGCCGCAAATCGTTCCACGAGTCGATGCACTTCAACTTGGCGCTCAAGATGCCCGCGTGCAGGTCGTCGAGCCGGCTGTTGAAACCGAAGCTGTGGACATTGCGCGCATTCGAGCCATGGTTGCGAAATTTGCGGATGCGCTCATCAATCTGCGGATTGTTGGTCACGACGGCGCCGCCGTCGCCGAACGTGCCAAGATTCTTCTGGATAATAAAGCTCGTGGTCGCAGCGTCGCTCAAATGGCCAACCTTGAAGCTCGGTCCGTGGGCGCCGATGGCCTGGGCGTTGTCCTCTATCAGATGGAGTTTGTGTTTGTCCGCGATCTTCTTGATGGCGGGCATGTCGGCACACTGGCCATAAAGATGCACCGGGATGATCGCCTTGGTCTTCGGCGTGATGGCGGCTTCAATTCTGGCCGGATCGATGCATTTGGTCTTCGAGTCGCAATCGACAAATGCGGCGGTCGCTCCCGCAATCCAAATCGCTTCGGCCGTCGCGAAGAAGGTGTTGGGATGGGTAATGACTTCGTCGCCTGGTCCGATGCCGAGCGCCATGAGCACCAGCCAAATGGCATCCGTGCCGTTGCCGACGCCGACGGCGTATTTCATGCCATGGTAGGCGGCCAACTCGCCTTCAAACTGTTTCAGCATGGGTCCCATGACATACTGCCCGCTGAGCAAGACTTTCTGGACGTTGGCGTCGATTTCTTTTTGTAGGTTCCGGTATTGCCGGACGTGCCCGTAAAACTCAACTTTCATAGGGGGGAGAAACTACGCCGGCACTTTGACCACTGACAAGGACATTTCGCGCGCGAGGGCAAGGCCGGAGCATCCTGAAGTTGTCGGTGATCGTAGCGCAGCCGTCCTCGGCTGCGGGTCGGTCGGCGTCTCGCCGCCGGGCCGCGTCCGAGCGGGACGCTCGGCGAACTCGCAGGCGAGACGCCCGCGCTACCGACAACCGGTGGATGCACTG